>NZ_NCKP01000080.1:0-9558 GCF_002282795.1 Thiomonas sp. 13-64-67 | reverse complement strand
CTCACCCGCATCGTGCCGCAGGTCAAGCGCCTGGGCGCCACGCTCATCGGCATGACCGGCCGCACCGACTCCACCCTGGCGCGGCATGCCGACATCCTGCTCGATTGCGCCGTCGAACAAGAAGCCTGCCCGCTCAACCTCGCGCCCACCGCCAGCACCACCGCCCAGCTTGCCCTGGGTGACGCCCTGGCCGTCGCCCTGCTCGACGCCCGCGGCTTCGGCCCCGAAGATTTCGCCCGCACCCATCCCGGCGGCAGCCTGGGGCGCAAACTGCTCACCCATGTACGCGATGTGATGCGCAGCGCCGAGGCCGTGCCCAGCGTGACGGAAGAGGCGCCGTTCACCGCCGCGCTGATGGAAATCACCCGCAAGGGCCTGGGCATGACGGCCGTGGTCGATGCGCACGGCGTGCTGGCGGGCATCATCACCGACGGCGATCTGCGACGCCTGATCGAAAAGGGCGCCAACCTCAACACCCTGCAAGCGCAGCAGGCCATGCACCCGCAGCCGCACACCATAGGCCCGGACGCGCTCGCCGTCGAAGCGGTGCAACTCATGGAGCAATACCGCATCAACCAATTGCTCGTCGTCGATGCGCAAGGCAAGCCCGTCGGCGCGCTGAACATGCACGACCTGTTCGCCGCCAAAGTGATCTGAGAGGGTGTGAACAAATCCGCCATGAACCCGCCTATCGAAGCCACACCCCGCGACGCCACACCCCGTCTCGCCTTTGAGCCCGAACTCCTACTCGCCGCGCTCGATGTGCGACTGCTGCTGCTCGACGTGGACGGCGTGCTCACCCCCGGCGACCTGCTCTATGGCGCGCAGGGCGAAGAACTCAAGCGCTTTTCCACCCTCGATGGTCACGGCCTCAAGCTGTTGATGAGCGCAGGCATCGAGCCCGTCGTCATTTCCGGGCGCGACAGCCCCGCGCTGCGCGCGCGCATCGCCGAACTCGGCCTGCAACACAGCGTGCTGGGCAGCGGCGCCAAGCTGCCCGCCGCCCAGAGCCTGCTCGACCAGCTTGAGCTGAGCTGGAAGCAAGTGGCCATCATCGGCGACGACTGGCCCGATCTCGCCCTGATCGCCCGGGCGGGTTTCAGCGCCGCGCCGCCGCAAAGCCACGCCGAGGTGCTGGCCCGCGTGAGCCACATCACCCGAGCCCCCGCCGGGCTCGGCGCGGTGCGCGAAGTCTGCGATCTGCTGCTGATGGCGCGCGGCACCTACGCCGCCCTGCTGCAGGATGCGCTCGACGGCAAGCCGCACACACCACCGCCGGGCCGCCCTCACGATGCCATCAGCGGCACCCTGGCCGAGCCGGGCGCCGTGCTGCCCAGCGCGCGTTGAAGCCCCTGTCGACATGAGAATCAACCCGCGCCAGTTCTGGCTCCGCCTCAGCGCCTGGACGCCCGTCCTGCTGCTGGCGCTGGCCGCCGCGTTCAGCTGGTGGGTGGCGCAGGTGGTCATGCGCGCCGAGCAAAACCCCCGAATCGACGCGGCGCACTCCAACCTGCCCGACTACCTGCTGCGCGGATTTTCTGCGGCGAGCTACAACGCCCAGGGACAGCTGAGCGCCGTTTTGCGCGGCACGCAGATGGTGCACCTGCCCGCCTCCGACACCTTCGACATCACGTCGCCGCAGCTGCGCGCGGTCAACCCCCAGGGCATCGTCACCACGGCCAGCGCGCTGCGCGGCCTGTCCAACAAAGACGGGAGCAATGTGCAGCTGCTCGGCCAGGCCGTGGTGGAGCGCAGCGGCGTGCCCCATCAGGCCCCGCTGATCGTGCGCAGCGAGTTTCTCAACATCTTCCCCAACCAGCAGATCGTGCAGTCGAACCAGCCCACGGTGGTGCAGCAGGGGCAGACCGTTTTTTCCGGCAATGCAGTGGATTTCAACGGCATTGCGGGCACTGCATCGCTGCAGGGACGGGTGAAAGCCGTCATCGTGCCGAGCCAAACCCCACCGGGAGCCACGCCATGACCGCCGCATCGCCCGCGCCCATCGTGCTGCTCACCGGCGCGTCCAGCGGCATCGGCGCAGCGCTGGCTGCGGCTTATGCCGCTCGCGGCTGGCGGCTGGTGTTGATCGCCCGCCGCGCCGAGTTGCTGGAGCAAGTCGCACGCGATGCCCATCTCGACCCGACTGATGCGGCCCGCGTGCGGCTCATCGCCGCCGACGTCCGCGACACCGACCGCCTGCGCCTTGAGGCCGACACCCTGCTGCGCGAATGGGGCTGCCCGCAGGTGGTCATTGCCAATGCAGGCATCAGCCACGGCGTCGATCTGTCGCAAGCCGACGATCTCGACGTCGCCATCGACATCATGGACATCAACTGGGCCGCCGCGCTCGCCACCCTGGCGCCCTTTATCGCGCCGATGCGCGCGCGCGGCAGCGGTGCCTTGGTGGGTATCGCCAGCGTGGCCGGGATTCGCGGCCTGCCCTGCCACGCCGCCTATTGCGCCAGCAAGGCCGCCCTCATCCGCTCGCTCGAAAGCCTGCGGGTGGAACTGCGGCCCAGCGGCGTGAAAGTCGTCACCCTCAGCCCCGGCTATATCGAAACGCCCATGACGGCGGGCAATCGCTTTCGCATGCCCTTTCTCATTTCACCCGCCGAGTTCGCGCGTCACGCCCTGCCCGCCATCGACGCGGGTCGCGCCTACGTCACCATTCCGTGGCAGATGGGGTGGCTGGGCAAATTCCTGCATGTCGTGCCGCGCGCCGTGTTCGACCATTACGCCGGGCGCTACGGCCGCAAGGCCCGCAAGGACGACTGCGAACCCTGCCAGGCGATGACCCGGCGCAACCGCATGCGTCGCGGCGGCAAATAAGAAGCGCGGGGGCCTGTTCACGGGCTACGGCGAGCGCCCACCAGTTCACGCCCGCAAGCAGCAGGCCGGCGACAAAAATCAGCGTGCTCAGCATGAACACCTGCGGCGGAATGCCGATTTTCACCGCGCCGTAGACCCACAGTGGAAAAGTCAGCGCCCTATAGCCAGCGCCCCAGCCAGCGCCATCGACGTGCCGTGCGGAGTGTCCTGACCGCTGCGCGGGGCGGGTCAGCGACAATGGCGGTGTCGTGTTGCAGGGAATAAAACTCGGCGCTTCATCTCGCTTGACCAATCAACTTGCCTGCATCAACGCCTCCTTCTCCGTGAGAGTTCACGGGGTTGCTTCCAGCCTGGCGAGTCGCTCCAGGCGTGATGTCCTGGCCCAACGGATCAATGACGCACCTCCCGGAGAATGACATGCGCCCAATCGCAGACGACCCGAAGCTCAATCAACTGCTGGCCTCGCTTCCCGATGCGGAATGGTTGCGCTGGAAGCCGCAACTTGAACGGGTGAAGCTTGAACTGGGGCAGGTGCTCTACGAGGCGGGCGGCCTGCAAAGCCACGTTTACTTTCCGACGACCGCCATCGTCTCCCTGTTGTACGTGCTGGAAAACGGCGCCTCCGCCGAAATTGCAGTGGTTGGTCGGGAAGGGCTTGTCGGCGTCTCGCTCTTCATGGGTGGCCAATCCACCACCAACCGTGCGGTGGTGCAAAGTGCAGGCGAGGGATATCGGCTGCGCGCTTCGGGCATGCAGACTGAATTCAATCGCGCCGGGCCGGTGCTGCATCTGCTGTTGCGCTACACGCAGGCGCTTATCACGCAAATGTCGCAGACTGCCGTGTGCAACCGGCATCATTCGCTGGACCAGCAACTCTGCCGCTGGCTGCTGCTGAGCCTGGACCGGCTTGACGGCAACGATCTGGTCATGACGCAGGAACTCATCTCCAACATGCTCGGTGTTCGCCGCGAAGGGGTCACCGAAGCCGCGCTCAGCCTTCAGCGGGCAGGGTTGATTGACTATGCACGCGGCCGTATCAAGGTGCTCAACCGGGCTGGGCTGGAGCAACGCAGTTGCGAGTGCTACGCGGTGGTGAAGGCGGAGTACGACCGACTGCTTCCGGCCACGTTGGCCATCTGATCGCCCAGGCCACATCGCGCCCTCGTTGCGCAAAAACTGGCGCACGGCTGCTGGGCGTAATGATGGTTGGCGCAAGCCGGGCCGCACGATCTGCCGATCGCTATGTGCGGCAGCAAACGGACACCGCGGAGATTTGGGCGCATCGTGTCGGCATCGGTTCCAGACGCCACGCACGGCCCGGTCTGGGCTGCATCACGGCATGCGTTGGATGTGCTGTTCACGAAAGCCTTTTTGTTCACCGCTCAGAATGCGCTCATTCAACGCCTGCCTCGCATCGAACAGCGTCGTTTACTGAAGCGATGCGAGCCGGTTGATCTGGTCTTTGCCGCCATGCTGGGCGCGCCAGGCCAGCAGACCGCGCATGCCTACTTCCCAGTCAACGGATATGTCTCGCTGCTGCAGCAGACAGGCGCGCAGGCGCCGCTGGAAGTGGGCATGGTGGGACGCGAAGGCATGCTGGGCGCAGAGCTGGCTCTCGGCGTGACGACCACCCCGCTGCTCGCGTTGGTGCGAGGTTCCGGGGCGGCGTGGAGAATCGAGCAAAGTGCGTTGCAAGAGGCGCTGGCGCAAAGCCCGGCGCTGCGTCAGGGTCTGCACCGCTATGTCTATGTGTTGCTGGCGCAACGGGCAGCAGCCGTGTCGTGTCAACGCTTTCATCTGATCGAAGCCCGGCTGGCACGTCAGCTGTTGATGAGCCAGGACCGCGCCCACGCCGACACGTTTCATGTCACGCACGAAGATCTCGCCCAGATGCTGGGCGTTCGGCGTGTTGGCGTGACGGTGGCGGCGGGAGAGTTGCAGCGCAGCGGCTTGATTGCGTACCACCGCGGTGATCTCCGGGTGGTGAATCGCATCGCCCTGCAATCCAGGGCATGCAGCTGCTATGCGCTGGATCAGCGGATTTACGACGCCTCAATGCAAGACAAGGCCCCGGAGCGCGCAGAACCCGACTTCGCGTGAAAAAACGGTCTTGCATGTTCGTTAGCGCACAGACACTTTGCTTGCAGTTCGATACCTTCAGTGCATGCCACGACACCGCAGAAATGCAACGTGATGCCGAAGCGACATGAACCGGGGCAACTGCCCCATCACTTGAAGGATTGAACATGAACTGGGAACGTATCGAAGGCAACTGGAAGCAGATCAAGGGTCAGGCCAAAGCGCAATGGGGCAAGCTCACTGACGATCAGCTGACCGAGATCGACGGCAAACGCGAGCAACTCGCCGGAAAGATCCAGGAGTCCTATGGCATCACCAAGGACGAAGCGGAGCAGCAACTCGCCGCCTGGCAGAAGCACTGCAAAGACGACGGTCCCGCAATCTGAGCCTGGGGTCAATCTGACCTTGCACAGCCCTGAAGCAAAGCGGTCGGTCGAGAGTCATCGCGCCCATCGCTGCACACGAGGAGTATGACCATGTCGTTAGGCACCATTCTGCTGATCATCCTGATTCTGATGTTGATCGGCGCATTTCCAAGCTGGCCCCACAGCCGCAGCTGGGGGTACTTTCCCAGCGGCATTCTTGGCTTCATTGTGATCGTGGTGCTGATCCTCTTTCTCACAGGGCGCATGTAAGCGTTCATACGCCTGCGCCATTGCGCCATCAAACATCCACCCCTTGGGCAACACGCCTTCGGGAACACTCGGTTTATTTCAAAGGAATGCATCATGCGATCCCACAAAGTGCTTTATGCCGTCATGCTGGCGGCCTCATTGGTCAGTTTTACAGGTTGTGCCGCCACAGATCGGCACGACAGCACGGGCCAGTACATTGACGACACGGCCATCACGACCAAGGTCAAGGCCGCGATTTTTGGCGACCCGCAGCTCAAGCTGTTCGAAATCAAGGTGGTGACCTTCAAGGGCGTGGTGCAACTCAGCGGCTTTGTCGGCACACGCGAAGAGGAGCTGAGAGCGGTCGCCCTTGCACGCAACGTGGACGGCGTGAAGGCGGTTCAGGACAACATGAGTCTGAAGTAAACAGGCGAGTCACGCCGCGAGGGAATCGATCCTGGGCAGCGGCGTTGTAGGCCATCGCACAGGCGCCTGATCCCCCTCCAATACGTGCGTCGCCTCACCGGGGCGACGTGCGCTGTTTTTTCCAACCCATTCAAAAGGTCGCATCATGAACATCAAACAAAGAATTCTCCCCTCGGTTGCCGCTGCCATGTTCTTTCTGGCTCTGGGCGGCTGTGCGGGGATGTCGTCGCAGGATAAAAGCACCGCGATCGGTGCGGGCGTTGGCGCAGTGGGCGGCGCCGTGCTGTCGGGCGGGAGCGGAATCGGGACGGTCGGTGGCGCCGCGGTGGGCGGCGTGATCGGGCATGAAATCGGCAAGTAAGCCATATTGTTTGACAGACCTCCACAACCAGGAAACACCATGAACCGATCTTTCAAACGGCCCGCAACAATCGTCGCCATCAGCCTTCTGATGGCGGTGCTCTACGGCTGTCAAAAACCAGAGGGCCCGGCAGAAAAAGCTGGCAAGGCCATAGACCAGGGCGCGGGTTGGTTCAACCGTCTGTCGACAGCGCCTCGGCACAGTGGTAGGGGATGATCAGCTGGCCTTCGTTGTTGGCAATCGCCTCAATGGTGATGATGGGCGCAGATGATTCAAGGTGGAATGCCTTGAAGGGGATACGTTCTACGGCTGATTGTGGCCGGTCAAGAGAGTCGGAGCCGTCATGAATGCCAGCTGCGGCAATCAATTCTGGCTACACCAAGCAAGCGCAGGGCGGTACGTGTGCTCGGCTTAGGGAGTGTCTGGATTTTTGCATTTCAGGCGGGGGAGCGCTTTTGATGGCATGGCGGGCGACGCGGCGTGTTGCGGTTGATGGCTGGCGCAAAATCTACCAGCGCAAATAGTTGTTCATGCTTCCGCTGTGCACCTGGACACTGCGGGTCTGGCCGTTATGCGTTCCGGTCACTGTGTAACGCCCCCCAGGCAGTTTGACGTAGCACAGGGGGCCATCCGCGGTAAACCTAGCCACCGTCCGGCTGCCGGACCGGATCTCGATCGGCACATCCGCCAGATAGGCTCCACCCGGCCCGCCGACCATCCAGAACCCCAGGTTGTAGTCGGTAGCCCTTGATTGCAATTGCGTCAAACTGCTATCGCCCACTCCGCCGCACAGATGACTGCCGACATGCACAGGGGCCGGCGGGGTCGGCATCTGCGCCTGGGCTCCGCTCAGCATCCATGGCGCTCCGGAAAAAAGGACCGCGCATTTTTGAAGAAATGCGCGGGTCGCTGCAGTGCGAGGTCTGGTCATGTCAGTGGGCTCTTGGCTCAGGCGGCTTCCTGTGGCTTGCATCGCGGAATGATTCAGCTTCAGGAAGCATGGAAGCTACAGACTTTAGATCTGCGTTGCGCGGATGTCTGTACGCCAGCGCACGCTGCAGTGCGTCAATGCGTCGCTCGGGCGAAGCCATTCAAAGCGCTGACGTTCGTTAGCGCACAGACGGCAGACGCCTGGAAGGCTAACTTCATGGTCATGCCTGCGCACTCCGACGCGGCCACAAGGACGCATATGAATCTCCATCTCAGTATTGGCCCGCTGGTTTCCCTGGTTGCCGGTGTCCTGATCCTCGCCATGCCCCGCCTTCTGAACTACATCGTGGCGGTCTACCTGATTCTCATCGGACTCATCGGGATCTTTGGCACTGGCGGCCTGCAGTTGCATTGAACAGCCCGCGCGATGCTGCGAGGCTCAGGATGCTCAATGAGCTTATGCCAGCCGTAGCTCGACCTGATGGCTGCGGCCATCGTCCAGCAAAGCGATGCTCGCTGCAGACTGCACCACGCCATCGAGCAGGATCTGGGCTGTAATCTCTGCGGAGTTGGTGGACGACAGCGTCCGCCCGACACGGATGCAATACAGCGTGCTGCCGTAGCGGTAATCCAGCTCAAACCCAGGCCAGTCAGCCAGAAGCACTGGGGCGAGATGCAAGTGTCCGCCCTCGCGGCGCAGGCCGAGCAGCGACTCCGCGATCAGGCGGTACATCCAGCCGGCCGAGCCGGTGTACCAGCTCCAGCCGCCGCGCCCGACATGCTGCGGGGCGGCGTAGACGTCAGCGGTCATGACATAGGGCTCAACCTTGTAGCGCTCGATGTCGGCGGCGCTGCGCGCGTGGTGCACTGGATTGATCATGTCCAGCAACTCCCAGGCGCGGGTGGCGTCGCCGAGTTCGGCGAAGGCCATCGCCGCCCAGACCGCGGCGTGCGTGTACTGGCCGCCGTTCTCGCGCACGCCGGGCACATACCCTTTGATGTAGCCGGGGTCGAGCAGGGTCTGGTCGAACGGCGGGTCGAGCAATTGCACCAGCCCGGCATCGCGGCGTACCAGACGCTGGTCGAGCGCGTCCATCGCCTGCCGCTGGCGGTCTGCATCGGCGGCGCCGGACAGCACGGCCCAGCTCTGCGCGATGGCGTCGATCTGACATTCCGCGCCGCCAGCCGAACCCAGCGGCGTGCCATCGTCGAAGTAGGCGCGGCGATACCAGGCGCCATCCCAGCCATGCTGGTCGAGGCTGGCGCGCAGCGCCGCCGTGGCGTCAACGCAGCGCGCAGCGAAGTCGGCGTCGCCGCGCGACTGCGCCAGTGGCACGAAGCGCTGCAGTACCTCATGCAAGAAAAAACCGAGCCAGACGCTTTCGCCACGGCCGTGGTCGCCCACGCGGTTCATGCCGTCGTTCCAGTCGCCCGTGCCCATCAGCGGCAGGCCATGCGCGCCGCGCGGCATGCTGTGCTCGATGGCGCGCACGCAATGCTGGTAGAGCGACTCCCGCAGCTCCGAGCGTGTGGCGCGGTCGTAATAGGCCTCTTCATCGGCGTTGACGGCGCGGCCTTCGAGGTAGGACGCAGTCTCGTCGAGCACGGCTTGGTCGCCGGTGATCTGCACATAGCGGCTGACGCATAGCGGCAGCCACAGGTAATCGTCGGAGCAGCGGGTGCGCACGCCGCGGCCCAGCGGCGGATGCCACCAGTGCTGCACGTCGCCTTCGCTGAACTGGTGCGCCGCGCATAGCAGCAGATGCTGGCGCACCGCATCGGGCTGGGCGTGGAGCATCGCCATGGCGTCCTGCAACTGGTCACGGAAGCCGATGGCGCCGCCCGACTGGTAGTAGCCGCTGCGCGCGAGAAAGCGGCAGGCGATCACCTGGTACAGCAGCCAGCCGTTGACCAGCAAGTCCAGCGCGGGGTCGGGCGTGCGCACCTGCACCGCGCCCAGCGTACTGCGCCAGTGCTCGCGTACGGCGTCGAGCGTGGTGGCCGCCGTGCCCAGTCCGCGACAGCGCTGCACCAGCGTGCTGGCGGCCTTGGGGCTCTCGGCCACGCCCAGGCGGAAGATGATTTCACGCGTGTCGCCCGCGCCCAGATCGAAGGGAATCTGGATGGCCGCGCAGGGGTCCAGCGCCGCGCCGACTTGCCCGGATAACCGCGCGTTGCGCAGCGCCGCCGGGTCGCGCAGGGTGCCGTTGCGGCCGATGAATTCACTGCGGTCGCCGGTCACGCTGCGCGCCGGGTTGTCGACATCGAAAAACGCCACGCGACCGGCGAATTCGGTGTTGTAGGCATTGCGCGCGAACA
>NZ_NCKP01000079.1:0-11641 GCF_002282795.1 Thiomonas sp. 13-64-67 | reverse complement strand
GTGATCGAGACCATCCGCAACAGCGACGATCCCAGGCCGGCGCTGATGGCGCGCTTCGATCTCACCGAGTTGCAGGCCGACGACATTCTCGACATGCGGCTGCGCCAGCTCGCACGGCTGGAAGCCATCCGCATCGACAAAGAACTCGCCGCCCAGCGCACTGAAGCCGCCGAACTGCAAAAACTGCTCGCCGACGAAAAAGCCATGACCCGGCGCATCATCAGCGAGATCGAGGCCGACGCCAAACAGTTCGGCGATGACCGCCGCACCCTCATCCAGGCGGAGCAACGCGCCGTGGCCGAGGTCAAGGTGGTCGATGAAGCCGTCACCGTCATCGTGTCGCAAAAAGGCTGGCTGCGCGCGCAGAAAGGCCACGGCCTGGTGCTGTCCGCCCTCACCTTCAAGCCGGGCGACGCGCTCTACGCCACGTTCGAATGCCGCAGCGTCGATCCCCTCGTCGTGCTCGGCAGCGACGGCAGGGTTTATTCCATCGAGGTCGCCGACCTGCCCGGCGGGCGCGGCGACGGCCAGCCCGTCACTTCTTTCATCGAACTCGCACCGGGCACGCAGGCCCTGCATTACCTCGCGGGCGCCCGCACCACGGCGCTGCTGCTGTGGACGGCGCAGGGCTTCGGCTTTGTCACCCACATCAGCGATGCCCAGAGCCGCCAGCGCGCGGGCAAGACCTTCGTCACCCTCGAAGACGGCGACACCCTGCAGCGCCCACTGGTGCTCGACACCGACGCCGACGGCGGCCCTTTCGGGCGTCTGGCCACGCTCAGCGCAGACGGCCGCCTGCTGCTCTATCCGGCCGCAGAAGTCAAAACTCTGGCCCGCGGCGGAAGGGGGATCACCCTGATGGCGCTCGACGCCAAGGAAACCCTGCAAAGTGTGGCGCAGTTGGCCGCCGAACGCGACGCCCTGCTCGTCAGCGGCAAAGGTCGTGGCGGCACGGAACGCAGCGCCACACTCAGCGCCGCACAGCAAACCGCTTATGTCGGCAAACGCGCCCGGCGCGGTCGCAAGCTCGAGGTGACGTTCAAGCCGGACCGCCTGAGCCGCGCGTAAAACAGAACGCCAACAAAAACGCCCTGTACAAAGGCAGGGCGTTTTTGCGTTGTCGTGCGGAGGTTTTACTTCACCACCACCTCTACCCGGCGAGCTTCGACGCCGCTGGCGCCGCCCGTCGTTTCCGCCGGTTTTTCGAGGGTGATGCGATCAGCCGACACGCCTTGCGCCACCAGCGCATCGCGCACCGCGAAAGCGCGCTTCTTCGCCAGCTCGGCATTCAGCGCCGCGGAACCCGTCGCGTCGTGATAGCCGCTAATCACCACCGAGTGCCCTTGCGCCACGGCCTCGGCAAATTGCTTGAGCGCGGCATCAGCGCCCGCCGCCAGATCGGCCTTGCCACTGGCGAAGTAGAACTTGATCACCCCGTTTTCCACCACCACGCGAGCGCCATCGGCCTCTGCATTCATCAGTTGCGGCATCGAGGTCGCCAGCATGGGGGCGGACGGCGCGGAAGCTGTGGCCGGTGCGGCTGCGGCCTGCCCTTGCGCCCCGCCGCCATCTTTGATGGCTACGCCGACAATCACCGCCACCGTCGCGAGCACGGTCGCCAGAACCACGCCGACAATGGGAACGTAGTTGTCATCATCCTGAAAAAACATGCCGATTCCTCCCTGAACCGTGAAAGTGCCGCAACCCGGTACGGCAAACCGGCAGCATTCTAGTTTCCTTGACGCTCAGTCCGGCACGCGCAGCTCGAACAGGTGCTGCACCTTGGTCTGGGCAAAACCCAGACGCAAATAGAACTGATGGGTGCGCAGGCGCTCGGCGCGGCTGCGGACTTGCAGCACGGCCAGTCCCTGCGAACGCGTCCAGTCGATGGCGCGGCGCACCAGCTCCGCACCCAGGCCTTCGCCGCGGTGCGCCTCGTCCACCACCAGCCCGGCAATTTCGGCGCAGAGCCCGGACTCCAGATGCAGCACTTTGAGCACATGCGTCCAGGCGACCACTCGCCCTTGCACTTCGGCAACAAACACCGCGTGATCGGCTGATGGCAAGACGAGTGCAAGCCGCTCGCGCATGAGGGCCGCGGTGGCGGGATAGCCCAGTTGACCCGACAGTGCGGCGAGCGCCTCGGCGTCGCCCAGCTCGGCTTTGCGTATCACCTCAGAGGGTGTGAATGAATCCGGCGTGGCCGAGCAGCGCGTCCAAACGCCCCCGGTCAAGACGCAAAGCACAGCCGTGCCCGTCGGCACGGCGCGCGCTTACGACGCCGAACGCAACGCCGAGCGGGGGTGTTTGGGCGCGAGGAGCGGACATAGCGGATTTGTTCACACCCTCTCACACCTCGGCGATCAGTTCGATTTCCACCGCGGCGCCCATCGGCAGCTGCGCCACGCCAAAAGCGCTGCGGGCATGCGCGCCGCGTTCGCCGAACACCTGGGCGATGAGCTCCGACGCGCCGTTGATCACCAGATGATGCTCGGTGTAATTCGGCGCGGAGTTCACCAGACCGAGCAGTTTCACCACGCGCTTGACCCGCTCCAGATCGCCCACTGCGGCCTGCAGCGTGCCCAGCAGGTCGATGGCGATGGCGCGCGCCGCTTCCTTGGCGGTCGCGGTGTCCATGTTCGTACCAAGCTGCCCGACCCACACCTTGCCCTCTTTTTTCGCAATATGGCCTGAGAGAAACACCAGATTGCCGGTCTGCACGTACGGCACATAGGCAGCGGCGGGGGTGGAAACGGGGGGCAGGCTGATGCCCAGATTCTTGAGGTTTTGTGCGATCGACATGGTGTACTCCTTCGGGAAAACCCGAGTGTAGAACACACCCGCAGCCAGATCGCGCATAAAAAAGCGGGGCCAGCGGCCCCGCGAAACACTGCTTGGAGGAAAGGAAGTTGAGGAAAGTTTTCAGCCGACCTGTACCGGCACGAAGATGCGGTTGCTGCCGCGCTGAATCAGCAAGGCCACCGATTTGCCCGCACTCTTCAGGATGCCACGCACCTGATCGATGCTGCTGACCGACTTGCCGTCGACCGCAATCAGAATGTCGCCAGGCTGGATGCCGGCCTGTTCCGCCGGGCCGCTGACGCCCTCGACCAACAGCCCATGCGACACGCCGGCCTGCTGCTCTTCATTGGCGTTGAGCGGGCGCACCACCAGACCCAGTCCGCCGTGATCGCCCTGCGCGCCCGGGCTGGCCGAAGCGAGGGTCACGTTGTCGCTGAAGTTGCCCAGAACGGCGGTGATGGTCTGCTGCTTGTGATCGTGCCACACGCCCAGGGTCACTTTGCTGCCGGGCTCGGACAGGCCGATCATCATCGGCAGATCGGCCGAATCGTTCACCGGCTGGCCGTTCACGCTGAGAATGATGTCGCCCGGCTGGAGACCGGCCTTGGATGCCGGGCTGTCTTTCTCGACCTGCGCGACCAGCGCGCCGCGAGGCGTTTGCAAACCAAAAGAGGTCGCCAGGTTTTGCGTCACCGTCTGCACCGCGATGCCCAGCCGTGCGTGCTGCACCTTGCCATGCTCGATGATCTGCTTGGCCACGCGCTCGGCCACATTGATCGGGATGGCGAACGACAGCCCTTCAAACGCGCCGGTCTGCGTGAAGATCTGCGAGTTGATGCCGACCACTTCACCCTTGGTGTTGAACAGCGGCCCGCCCGAGTTGCCGGGGTTTACCGCCACGTCGGTCTGGATGAAGGGCACCATGCTGTCGTCGGGCAACGAGCGGCTCTTGGCACTCACAATCCCCGCGGTCACCGTGTTGTAGAAACCGTAGGGCGAACCGATGGCCAGCACCCAGTCACCTGGCTCCAGATTGGACGGGTTGCCCAGCCGCACCGTGGGCAGATTGGTCGCCGGAATCTTGATCACCGCGATGTCGGTCTTGGTGTCGTAGCCCAGCACCTTGGCCTTGTAAGTGCGATGGTCGGTGAGGGTCACACGCACCGAGCTGGCGCCCTTGACGACGTGCGCGTTGGTCAGAATCAGCCCGTCGGAGCTGATGATGAAGCCCGAGCCCAGCCCTTCGGTCGGCACTTCCTGCTGCTGGCCGTTATTGAATTGCTGGAAGAAGCGGAAAAACGGATCGTTCTGGAACTGCTTGGGAATCTGTTGCTGCTGCACCGTTTCCTTGGTTTCGCCCTTCACATTGATGTGCACCACCGCCGAGCCGTAGGCCTTGACGATGGAAGCGAAGTTCGGCGCGTTCACCGCCACATTGGTCGCTGGTGCGGCCGGCGGATTGTTGAATAGCGGCACGACCTTGTGGTTCATCTCAACCTGCGGCGCCGTTTCGGCATAACTGAACTGATAGGCCATGGTGCCGGCTCCGGCGATGATGCCCGCTGCCGCCAGTGCGGCCCAGAGTTTTGACGAAACCTTCGATTTTTTGCTTTGCATGACTGCCTCCGAAACGATTCAAACGAGTTGCGATGGTGGAATGTTCGCTGCCTTGCCTTAGACTCGGCTTAAGGGTCTGCGTCTGGGGTCTGCGCCAGTCGCGTCCGATCTTTGTCTGCGAGAAAAACCATGTCATCACGTCCTGTTTTGCGTCCAGTTTCACCCGTCGCCGGTCTATGGCTCGCCAGCCTTCTGTTCTGCGCTGCCGCGCAGGCGCAGTCCCTTGCACAGCCCACCCCGGGGGTGGTCGCGGGGGTGGTCGATCTGCAGGCCACGGCGCAGGTTGAAGTAGTGCCCGACCTCGGGGTGATGACTCTGGCCGTGGAACGCAGCGGGGCTGACCCGGCCAGCCTCACCGCGCAAGTCAGCAAGTCGCTCGAAGCGGCCTTGAAGCAGGCCCGCACCGTGCCCGACTTCGAGGCCAGCAGTGGGGCGTTCACCACCCAGCCACCGGACTGGTGCTCAAGTCGCACGACTTTGCCGCTTTGGGCAAGATGGCCGGGCAACTGGCGCAGCAGGGCTTCATGATCGAATCCAACGGCTTCGAACTCTCCAAGGCCCTGCGCGACCGCGAGGAAACCACGCTGATCGATTCGGCCATTGCACGCTTCAAGTCCAAGGCCGCCACGGCGGCGCGCGCGCTGGGCTACGGCAGCTACACCCTGCGCACCCTGAGCATCGAACCCACGCAGGGACAACTGCCGCAGCCCCGCCCCATGATGATGCGCGCCGCCGCGCCCATGGCCGAAGAGCAAGCACCCGCCGTACCCCTGGCCACAGGGCGTACCCCGCTGCAGCTCACGGTGCAGGGATCGGTGCAGCTCACTCGCTGATACGCCGCCTCTATTTCCGCCTCTAGTTCTCTCTTCGCTTCCGGGCCCTAAAATCGCGGGCTTGCCCTTCTTCCCTGCCGTCCCGCACGGCCCGGTATGCTTCACACCCCGCCAGAATTCGTTCTCACCCTCTCGTGCCCGGACGCGCCCGGCATCGTGCATTCGGTCTCCGGCCTGCTCTATCAGGCGGGTTGCAACATCATGGATTCGCAGCAATACGGTGACGCCGACACCGGGCTGTTTTTCATGCGGGTGCACTTCTCCGCCCCGGAGCATCTGCAGGACGCCGCCCAGCTCGCGCTGTTGTTCGGCGATGTGCGCAAGCGCTTCGACATGCAGGCTCAGTTTCACGATCTGCGCATTCGCCCCAAGGTCGTCATCGCCGTCAGTCACTACGGCCATTGCCTCAACGATCTGCTCTACCGCTGGAAGGCCGGGCAACTGGCGATGGACATCGCCGCCGTCGTCTCCAATCACACCACTTTCGCCGATCTGACGCGCAGCTACGGCATCGAGTTTCACCATCTTCCGCTGAAGGCCGGAGAAGCCGCCGAAACCAAGCGGGCGCAGGAACAGGCCCTCTTCGGCGTGATGCAACAAAGCGGCGCGGCGCTGCTGGTGCTCGCGCGCTATATGCAGATTTTGAGCGCCGAGTTCTGCGCCCAGATCGAAGGCCGAGCCATCAACATCCACCACTCTTTCCTGCCCAGCTTCAAGGGGGCGCGCCCCTACGCGCAGGCCTATGCGCGCGGGGTCAAGCTCATCGGCGCCACGGCGCATTACGTCACCGCCGATCTCGACGAAGGCCCCATCATCGAGCAGGACGTCGAACGCGTCGACCACACCATGAGTGCGGCCGATCTCACCGCCGTCGGCCAGGATGTGGAGAGCGTCGTGCTCGCGCGCGCCGTGCGCTGGCAGGTGGAGCATCGCATTCTGCGCAACGGCCACAAAACCGTGGTGTTCCGCTGACCCGACACAACGACCGAGACCCATCATGCCGCGCCGCAAGCTCCCGCCCCAAACCCCCTGGACCAACTCGCCCGATGATGTCGAAGCCGCGTTCTACGAGGCTCTTTCCAGCGGCAATCTCGACGCGCTGATGGCCCTGTGGTCGGAAGAAGACGAGATCTGCTGCATTCATCCCGGCGGCCAGCGGCTGGACGGTCAGGCAGCGATACGCGAGGGCTTCGCGCAACTGTTTGTCAACGGCGGTTTGCAGATCAATGCCGAGGTACAGCACCGCTGGCACAGCATGACCAGCGCCGCACACAGCGTGGTCGAACGAGTGCCGCTCGATGTGGACGGCCAGCCACAATGGGGCTTCGTGCTCGCCACCAATCTGTTCGTACAAACCGCCGCCGGGTGGCGCATCGTGCTGCACCACGCCAGCCCCGGCGCGCCGCAGGCGCCGCTGGCCGCCATGGCGCCGACCGACGTCCTGCACTGAGAGGGTGTCGACGAATAGCGTCCCGCTTGGCCTCCTTACCCGCACCGTGTCTTCGACCAAGGCCGCAACTCCCTATACCGCACCGCTTTGGCTGCCCGGCGGGCAGTTGCAGACGGTGGTGCCTGCACTGATCTCACGTCCCGGCGCGCGTCGCCCCGCGTTGCGCCGCGAACGCTGGACGGCGCCCGACGGCGACTTCATCGACGTGGACTGGCTGGACGCCCCGTTCGGCCCTTCCGCCCCCCTGCTGGTACTGTTCCACGGGCTTGAAGGTTCGTCGCAGAGCCACTACGCACAGGCGATTCTCGCCGCCTGCGCCCAGGTCGGCTGGCAATGCGCCGTGCCGCACTTCCGGGGCTGCTCGGGCGAAGACAACCGCGCGCCACGCGCCTATCACTCCGGCGATTTCACCGAGATCGACTGGATACTCCAGAGATTCACCAAGACCCGCCCGCGCGCGCCCTTGTACGCCGCCGGCGTGTCGCTGGGCGGCAATGCGCTCTTGCGCTGGGCGCAAGAGCAGGGCGCGGCCGCCAGCCAGCGAGTGCGCGCCGTGGCGGCCGTCAGCGCGCCGCTCGATCTGGCCGCCGGAGGCCGCGCCATCGCCACCGGCATGAGTTACCAGATCTACACCCGGCTTTTTCTACGCACCCTCAAGCCCAAGGCCCTGCGCATGATCGCGCGTCACCCCGGGCTGGCCGATCCGCAGCGCGTGCGGCGTGCGCGCAATCTGGGCGAGTTCGACGATGCCTTCACCGCCCCTATCCACGGCTTCCGCGACGCGGCCGATTATTGGGAGCGCGCTTCCAGCAAACCGCATCTGCGCGAGCTTCGCGTCCCCACCCTTATTCTCAACGCGCGCAACGACCCCTTCCAGCCCGCCGACGTGCTACCCGTCGCCAGCGCCGTCTCAGATTGGGTGCGGCTTGAGCAACCCGCCCACGGCGGCCACGTCGGTTTTGCTCAAGGCAGCCTGCCCGGGCATCTCGACTGGCTGCCGCAGCGTCTGCTGCACTTCTTCCAACACGGAAATTAACCCATGGACAGCGCGGTACTCCAAGCCATGTCACGCTGGCCCAGCGTGCCACGCTGCACCGGCTGGCTGGCCCTCGACCAGCGCGGCCAATGGTGGATGCGCAATCACGCTGGCCCCACCACCTGGCCTCGCGATGCAAAGGGGCGACTGGACAAAACCGACGCCGGCCCCGTCCTGCATGCGGGCCTGGCCGCTTTCATCGGCCGCAACTACACCGTCGATGCCACCGGCGCGTGGTACTTTCAGAACGGCCCGCAGCGGGTCGATGTCAGCCTGGAAGCCGCGCCGTGGATCATCCGCCTGCATCACAATGCCAGAGCAGGCGCACTTTGGAGCACGCATACCGACCAGGCTTGCAAGGTCGAATCCCTCTGGCTGGATGATCGGGGTCAGGTGTGGCTGCGTACCGACCTCGGCCCCGGCCTGCTGCACAGCGCCGACATGTCCCTGCTCGCCGACCATCTCGATGCCCCGGGCACACAACTCTGCCTGCCCAACGCCGTCCCCCTGACCATCGGCCACTTCACCGAGTCGCCTGCTGAGTTCTTTGGTTTTCGGCCCGATCCCCCCTGAAGTTGGCGACAAAAAAGCCCGCAGATCGCGGGCTTTTTTGTCGCAACGAAGGCGGGGAGCACCCCCTTCGACACTTATTTCGACTGAGCCACCATATAGTCCACAGCGGCCTTCACGTCATCATCGCTCGCCGAAGAACCGCCCTTGGGGGGCATCATGCCGAGCTTGCCCGTGTAGCCATGAATAGCACGGTCATACAGCACCGCGTCGCCCTGCGCAATGATTGGCGCCCAGGCTGCCTTGTCGCCGACCTTGGGCGCGCCCGCCACACCCGCACCGTGGCAAGCGATACAGGTGGATTCGTACAAGCCCTTGCCGTCCACCTTGGTCGCCGCAACCGGCACCGCGGCACCGCTGCTTGAGCCCGCCGGCGTTGTCGCTGCAGCAGAAGCCGCAGGCGCCGCAGCGGCTGTGGTCATCGAGGCCGCATTCTGCTGTGCCGCAGCCTGACTGCTGGCCGCCACTGCGGCAGAGCCCACCGGAGCAACCCGCGCATCCACCTCAGCCGTCGCCAGCGCCTCCGAACCCGCCGGTGGCTGGCTGCTGCTGCCGATGTAAAACGCAATCAACAGCAACAAGACGATAGGAACAATGAAGCCGACGCCCATCACCATCAGAATCTTGCGCAGAGTCGGCGCAAAAGGCAGATCAGACACATCGTCGGAACTGGAAGAAGCGGAATGGGAATTCGAGTGCGGTGCGCTCATAGCGGTCGAGTGTAAAAAGTGGAAATCTGAAAAATTGCAGACGACATGATATGCGTTGCACACGATCCCTCGACGGGGTCAACCCCAACACCGCCCGCCAGAGATCCTGAATTTGATTCGCATCATATTCAGAAACATTCTGTAATGCGACATACCGTCGCCCCCTGTCGACCGAACCTCAAGTCAAATTCAAGTCAAATCTGCGGGCAGCCAAAGCAGAAGCCCTCCTGACATTACGGCCGCGACAGCCCCCGATCAGGTTAAGATGTTGCGTTGCACGGAAGTCACAACGCACCTTCCGCCTGCGCCCGTAGCTCAGTGGATAGAGTATTGGCCTCCGAAGCCAAGGGCCGCTGGTTCGATTCCAGCCGGGCGCACCAAGAAAACAAAAGAAAAACAGGAACTTATAGAACAGGCCCACACCACACGCCGTGTGGCTTTTTTGTGCCAAAAACGCCCGTTTGTGGGAACGCATTCCCACTCAATTCCCAGTGAGCTTGCCCGCCTCATCGCTGCGCCGGTATCTGGGCTCCTCCAGCACCGGCGTCTTGAGCCACTTGCGCACCGTGGTGCGCGACAAACTCGTCAGCCGCACGATCTCCCGAACAGACTTCTTCTCGCGAAAATACATCCGCTTGACTTTGCCAATCATGGCCATGGTGATCACTCCTTCTCCCCTGCTCAAAAAAAAGGCAGGGTAGGTTGAACACCCGGGTCAAATTTGGATCGGCACTATCACTGTAGGTGGGTCAATTCTCGGTCGGCGTCAACACAGCCAATTGCCCATCGAGCACTGGCATGCCTGGATCGGTGACGTCACCATCGCCGACGCTATCCTCGACCGTTTCATGCAGCAGCACCACCGCTTCACCCTGACCGGCGACTCGTTGCGCCAGGCTCCGAAACCGCCAAAAATGGAGGAAAAAGCCGACTAATCGTGACCGACCAACCTAAACTGTGAGCGCGCAACACCTCATGCTGCATGACCGGTCACGTTCGACCGAAATCGTCGGTCACGTTCGCCGAAATACGCACTCTGCGTCGCACAGTCGGTTGAAGACCATCACACGGATCGCGTGCTCGACTTGCTTGCCCAGTTCCTTCGTTACTGTTTGATGCGGCCGCAAGAGGAGGATCATCTTGATTTCGGGGTTGGACGATGCATGGGCGCGCAGCCCGATTAGACGTTCAAGCGGTCCTGTCGTGGTGCGGCTCCAGTTGCAAACAGTCCAGTCGTGTTCGCTTTTCCGGATCGAACTGACGCAGAACCCTGAGGATTGAGGGCGCACCACCCGGCAAGCAGTGCATCGGCGGCACCACTCACGACTGGTTAAGGAACAAAGACGCCGCCGTGGGGATCCATCGTCAAGCTGATATGGCCTGCTGCGTCCAGATCGTTGACGCGGGTGTTGGCCGCCCTCCCAATGAGACTGTGGGTCGCACCGCGGATTCCGCGACCCAGTCTCACAGATTCCAAAGTGTCCTGCCCTCGGCGAAGCCCGGACGGGGTTGGCGGAGTTGAAGGGTTGCAGTACAAACTTTTCATGCGATGCTGATACGAAAGAACGAATCCTGAACCCCATGCAACAAGACAACCCGAACCTGATCGGCAAAACTTGGGCCGAAATCCAAGCAATTGAAGCGCAGTCCAGCCGCGATGACTACGACCCACGGACCGACTGGGACTCACTCGTTCAGGCTGCCAAGGTGCGGCAGGCCCAGTCGGACGCACAGTTCGCGGCGAATCCGTCGCAGACCCTCCCCGCATCCGACGGCTTGGCCGTCGTCATCGCCCGCCTCGAAGTACTGACGCGTCAGGCGAACGCACACTAATGTGCGCGAACTGCGTTGGGATTACGAGTCGATAGACTGCCGCAGAGCGGCAGTTCGACGCCTCTAATGCCGCTCCGCAGACTAATTTTCCGCGGGTGCGGCATATCTTTTGTAGAACCAGCGCTTGCCCAATTCCACCAGAGACAGATAGACCGCGAGCAACACGGCCAGAAGGCCGAAGAACTCCAGCGGCAGCGGCACGAATCCCAGGCCGCTGGCGACCGGCGAGAACGGAAGCAGCATCGCCAATGCGACCACGCCGAGCGACAGCCAAGTGAGCCAGGGGTGCGGATGGCTGCGCAGCGGATTGCGGCGGGTGCGGATGACGAAGATCACCAGCACCTGGGTGGCGATGGACTCGACGAACCAGCCGGTATGGAACAGGGTCTCGTCGGCCTTGAGCAATGTCATCAGCAAGTAAAAAGTCAGCAAGTCGAACAGCGAGCTGATGGGGCCAATGGTCAGCATGAAGTTGCGGATGAAGGTCATGTCCCAGCGCCGCGGGCGCACCAGATCCTCTTCATCCACGTTGTCCAGCGGCAGCGGCAGTTCTGAAAAGTCGTAGAGCAGGTTGTTGAGCAGAATCTGCAGCGGCAGCATGGGAAGGAAAGGCAGGATGAGCGCCGCTGCAGCCATGCTGAACATATTGCCGAAGTTGGAGCTAGTGGCCATCATGATGTACTTCATCACATTGCCGAAGGTGCGACGACCTTCGAGAATGCCGGCATGCAAGACGCCGAGGTCGTTTTCCAGCAGGATCATGGCAGCGGCCTGCTTGGCCACGTCTACC
>NZ_NCKP01000078.1:0-6961 GCF_002282795.1 Thiomonas sp. 13-64-67 | reverse complement strand
CTCCTGCCTAAAAAGTAGGCAGGGCTAGTAAAACACCTGGGTCAGTTTTGGATCGGCACAACCTCGAAAAGTGGGTCAGTTTTCAGTCGGCATCAACACCCCAATAGCTCTCGAACACTGGGGGCGCCGAAAATGCGGGCGACGGCCTCGTTCGCCTCGGCAATGATGGCCCCCGGATAACGGACCATCACCACACCCGCGACCGTATTGCCCAGCAGACAGGCGTGTTGCCGTTGCAGTCTGATCTGGCTATCGCGCAGATCAAGTCGATCGAGACCGTTAGACAGATCGTCGGCCAAATCCAGCAAGATCCGCTGCAGATCGGGAGTGACTGCCGCGGAATCCACGAAGTAAAGGTGCAACACCGCCCATACGGTTTTGCTGCGGCGCAAGGGCAGCGCGGCTCCGGCATTCAGGCCGAAGCGTTGCAGGCGTTCACGCCAAGGGCTCAGAGAAGCCGCGTGCTGTGCGTCACTCGTGAAGATCGCCCGATCTTCGCGCCAGGCCACACCCGCACTCCCCTGCCCCTCCGGCACCGAGGCATCGGAACTTAGGGTGAGATCTTTAACGTAATCGACTGCCGCACCGGCCTTGGCCAAAAAAACGAAGCGGCCCTGTGAATCGGGGCGACCAATCCAGGCCAGTGCAATGCCAGCATCGCGTACCGCGAGACGACAGGCTCTTTCCAGCAGATCGGACACATCACTGGCCTGTGCGATTGCTTGATTGATGTGCGCCAATAAGGCGTTGAACCTCGCAAAGCGAGCATTCTTCTCCAAAAGACGCTCTCTGCTGCGCAACAGGCGGCTGATGGCAAACGCCGCAAGAACGAAAAGGCCGAGAACAATGAAGCGCCCAAACAAACGTAACGCCAGCCCCTGGCGATAGAGCTGCCAGACCTTTGCTCTGGGCCAGGCCACCCTCACAAAAAGGGGCAACCCGTTGATGGGCTCCACGACACTGTGATCGCCAGCGTGGGCAGGCTGCGGTACAGGCCCTGTTGTCGGACTTTTCATCAGACGACCATCGCGCTGATCCAGCACGCTCATCGTCCAGCCCTGGGGGGACAACTCAGCGAGCAGGGCATCGATGCGATAGGGCGTGCCAATGAAATACAAGGTCTGGCCGTGCGCATCTCGCATGCGATAGCGCATCGACACCACGTCGGCATGAAAGCGCTTGGCATAGTGGTCTTGTCCCAGAAACTCATCGGGACGGCCAGGCAGTGCCGTGAAATCCTCCGGGCGAAAGATCGGCTTGGTGGATTGCGCGTGACTCGACCAGGCGATACGTTCGCCATCGGGTGTCAGAACATTGATCGCGAGGATCTCAGGGTGATTTGCAACATAGCGTCGGAGCAGAGCCTGCGCCCGGGAGTTCAGTGCTTCGGGCGCTTGTTCGCCCACAATGGCCTTGGCGACAAAGGCCAATTGTTGAAATTGCTGCATCAGCCGCAGTTGGATCACCTCTCCCTCGGCCAAAGCGGCATGCCGGGCTTGCTCGCTCACCACCTCACGCGCTTCCTCGAAATCCAGCCGCTCCTGGTTGATAAACCAGATCACCGTGAAAGCGACGGGCAGCCAGAGCAGCACGCGAACCGCGGTTTTGCGCAAGGACGCCTTCATCGGGGGTTGCTGCGCGTGATCCCCGCGCTGAATGGATGCAGGCCAGTTCGTCGGCCGGAAATGAGAATGCGCTGCATGGATGAAATGAAGGAGCGGCCTGCAGGGGCTACTCAGTTGTATTGACGGGAGGTACGCCGCAGTTTGTAAAGTCGATCACACAATCCTACACAGGCCGTGATCTTGAAGATGTCACTCTTGTGATGAATTTGCGGTGGCGCCGTCTTTGGGGCGATGCTCCTTGACCCGGCAACCACCGTCATTTCATCTTGGAAGCGCCCGCATGACCAATTCGGCCTGCGCAACCAGGCTGGTGAAGCTCTCAAAACCCTCGGGAGTCAGGGGACGGCCAGAAGGTTTTCGGTCGGCATAAAAAAAGCCAACCGCTCTCTGGTCAATGGAGAACGTCCCTGTGAAACAGTCCAGGGTTTCACTGGCACGGATCAAAAAATCCGGACCTGGCGTGTTGACGTCATGCCAGATGACCATCTGGGGTTTCAGCCAGGATTCCATCTCAGCCCCCCATTCCCATTGGAAGCGCTGCCGCAGGCTGTCTGTTGCGGGTCCTGTGGCCATCCTGGCTTGAAGTCGGGTCCGATCTGGAGACAAAAGGCAAAACACGCAGCGATCGAGACCGACCGCCCGGTACAACCCTTCCAGACAGGTTTCCAGCAATATGGGAAGGTCCTTTCGCGACGTGGCGACATGGCCCATTTCGGTGAGTACCCGTAACTGTTGGTGGATGACGGGCATGTGGAAATAGCCCTTCTCATCTGGGGCGAGTGTGTCCAGAATCTCCTCGCCGTACTGTAGCTCCGCAGGAATCACTTGAGCGGCTTGGCGAGCTCCGAGCGCGGTCGCCAACGCGGCGGCTTCCGTCGCATTGGCTTGCAGAAATTCCAGCGTTTCGGCGTCCGGGGTTTTGAGCAGCACAGCGATGTCGCGCGTTGTTTGCCGCGTCGCTGAGATCAACCAGCCCTGCGGAGAAACCAGGCTGAGTTGGCGTGCCAAAGCGACTTCTGGGGAATCCTGAAGCACCGATGCCAGGCTCCAGTTTTGCAAAAGCTCGCGCCCCAATTGCGTCAGGGTGATCCCCAAAACCTTCAATTCGGCTTTGGCCGGTGCTGTGCCTGATTGCAGTTCACGCTCGAGCTGATCGGCCATCTCGTTTCCGAAACACCAGAACGCCATTTCACCAATGCCGCTCAGCAAGGCTTCGACGAACAAACGCTCCACGGCGTCCTTGTTCATCTGCTGGCGTCTGCCCAGGTCACGTGCCTGCACCGCGGCATGCAGTGATCGGCCCAGCGCCTCTTGTACCCGGTGTCCGTACTGCGTTGCAGCGGAGAGTGTTTCAACCGTCAATGCAGAAATGCAGAGTGAGCGAATCGCATTGACCCCCAGAATGACGACCGCCCGGCTGACCGTGACGACCTTGGCATGGCCGCTATGGCCAAGGTGCGCTGCGTTGGCGGCGCGCAGCACCCGCGAGGTCAATGCCGGATCTCGCAGAATCACTTCGGCCATCTGGTGGCCAGACAAGACATCGCTGTCCGCTGCCGTCAAGACTTCTTGCAAGGTCAAACCAAAAGCAGGAAGATCTTTTTCTGCGATGGATCGGATCAGGCGCTGGCTGGGTAAGGTTGGAGCTGCGGGCATGGATGGCTAACTTGAACCGTAATAGGGATGCCCCCCAGGTTGAATGGCAAACCTGAAAGTGCAATCGATGGATTGAGTCCGTTTCAACTGAAGAACTTGCCGAGCGCAATCGAGACCGAGGTGGCCCCTGTCAGACCGATGGACGGGTTCTGGTTGCAGACTTCGTCGTAAGGCTGCATGCTGCAAGATTGTTAGACGCTCCAAGGCTCAACAAAAAGGTCCTACGGCTCAGCACTGAGTTGTCCAAGTTATCCATCTGTCTCTTCCATTTCCTGCAAGCGCAGTGATTCGAAACGACGCGTCTCGTCTTTTGAATATCGGCACGTTGGGTGAAAACTTGAGAAGGTCTGTGCTGACGCCTTCATCAGAAGCTACCGGGCGTACATGGCTGATCTCGCTGCTCGGCGCTGACCATTCAATCTGACGCGGCTTTTCCGCTTGCGCCAGCGCAGCCATTTCCTCTGATGAGAAAACACGTCCTGGATCCAGCAAAGTGACAAAGCCCACTTTGTCCAGTTTGGCCATGCCGAGAATGAAGTCTGAATGCACTGCCGCTCCGAATTTTGGAGAGGGTTCGATTTCCGCTGCCTCGAGTTCCAATACTGCGTTGACGGCATCTACCAGGACACCGATCAATTGCGCGTCTTGCTGCCCCTGAGTTTCCATCATCACGATGCAAGTTCGGACATGGAGGTCTGTGGCGGGCCAGCCACATCCTCAGCGCAAAAAGTCTTGGATCTCGGCAAGAAGGGCTTCCGGTGCCTCTTCGGGGATGTAGTGTCCGCTGTCCAACTCGCGGCCCGTGACATCTGTGGCAACTTGTCGCCATTCATGCAGAGGATCGAACAAACGACCGACGATCCCATGTCGCCCCCATAAAACGCGTAAGGGACAGGCAACACTTTGACCGTGTTCCCGGTCGTGCTCCAGATCGATGGTGGACGATGCCCGGTAGTCTTCGCACATGGCATGCACTGCGCCGGGGCTGCGGAGTGCGGATCGGTAGGCTTGTTGTACTTCAGGCGTAAAGGGGGCCATGCCGGCAGAGCGATTTCCCATGACCGCATCAATATATGCATCGGGATTCGCTCCAATGAGGAGTTCTGGCAAGGGCTCCGGTTGGATCAAGAATAACCAATGAAAGTAGGCCGTGGCGAAAGCACGATTGGTCTGCTCATACATCGCCCGCGTCGGGGCAATGTCGAGGAGGATGGCTTTGCGCACGGCACGCGGGAAGTCCAGACATAGTCTGTGAGTGACACGGGCACCTCGGTCATGGGCACAAATGAAAAATGTCTCGAAGCCGAAGGTACGCATCACAGCCACCTGATCAGCCGCCATGGCCCGCTTGCTATAAGTGCTGTGATCAGCCAGCCCTTGCGGTTTTGACGATACGCCATTGCCGCGCAAATCCGTGGCGACGACGGTGTAACGCTCGGCCAACCTCTATCAGCTAGCTTGTGCCAGATGACATGGGTTTGAGGGTGGCCATGCAGCAATAGCAAGGGAGGGCCGCTTCCTCCGATGCGTCCTGCGATGGTGACGTCACCGACTTGAACCGTGAATGGCTGAAAGGCTTGGAACATGAGCATGTCAGTCTGGGCGTGCAATCCATGGAACCTCTTGCCAAATCTTTGATGTCCCGAAGACAAGAGGGAAAAAGGTGACTGGCGCGGGGGCTGTGTTGGAGGATTACAGCGGCTGATATCTACTCCTGACGCCCCACCTGTCTAGGGCGACAGCTTCTTCACTTCATGCTTCGTGGCTTCGTACCCATGCTTTGCCCCATTGGCGACGTCGCTACCGACAACTTTGCCAGCATGAACGACAGCGTGGCCAGTTTGAGAGCCAACCTGCACGACCTTCTTACCGACGTGGACGGCATCTTTCTTGACGTTGTGGGCGTACTGGCCGACCGTTTCAGCATGGGCGGCTGCGGCCATGGCAAAAAGCACGGCGGTTGCAAAGACGTAGTGGATTTTCATGAAAGTTCTCCGGGTGTGAGGTTGAACGCTCCCCGTGACCGACGCAGTGCCGATGACCTGCGCCTCTTAAAACTTCGTGTGCTGTGTGCAAATTGTGCCAGCACAGCGTAAGCCTCTGGCTCGCCGTCATCATCCCAGATCGCTATCCTTGCCCCCGACACGTTCCCCGTTGCCTCCGTCATGAAAATATCTGCCCGCAGCAAGATGATCAAGCACGTCTATCAACTGCATGTCCAACTGCTCTACGTCGAGCCGAGGATCTGGCGGCGGCTGTGGGTCCCGGACAACCTGACGCTTGCTGGCCTGGACCAGGTCATTCAGACCGCCATGGGCTGGTCGAACAGTCACCTGCACGAATTCGAGATCGACGGTCAGCGTTATGGCATGAGCCTCGACGAGTACCCCATAGAAAAACCTGCCAAGCTCGACAAGGACCACCGGCTTTCAGACGTCTTGGGCAAGAACGTCAAGACCTTCATCTACACCTATGACTTCGGCGATGACTGGCGGCATGTCGTGACCTTCGAACAGATTCTCAAACCCGATCCGGAGCTCAACACCTGGTCGCAGTGCATCGAGGGGCAGAACGCTTGCCCGCCAGAGGATGTCGGTGGAGTTTCAGGCTACATGGACTTTGTGGAAACTGTCCTTGACCCGACCCACGAGGAGCACAAGGCCATGCGGAAATGGTTCGGCGGTCCGTTTGACCCGCAGAGCTTTGACGTCAACGCGGTCAACATTGCGTTGCGGGAAGTGGAGGACTGAGTAGTGGGCTACCAAGATCGAGATTGGTACAAGCAACAGCCTCCTCCGAGTCGGGCACCAGTCCCAGTGAGACGCGGGACAAGTGTCTTTGCCATGGTCATTGCTTGGCTGGCCATCGGCGGCCTTGTGTACCTCGCAGTTATCCACTTTGTTCCCGGCTTCGCCCCACCACAGGTCAGGAGCGAAGGTGCCAACGAACTCTTGCTACGTGCTGACTGGTCAGGTGGCTATGGCGTGGCTGGTTCTATCAATGGCGTTCCTGTGAAATTCATGATCGACACAGGGGCTTCAACAGTGTCGATCTCGCAGGCGATGGCGCAGCAGATGGGAATCCAGGGCTGCATGGGCGGTGTCTCCTCTACGGCAAACGGCAAGGTTGCGATTTGCATGGCAACGGCCAAGACCCTGGTCTTCGGGCCGTTTGAGGCACAGAACGTCCGCGTCGCTGTCATGCCGCGACTCGAGGGGAGGGCGTTGCTGGGCATGAACGTCCTGAGCGTGTTGCACATTACGCAGAGCGACGGGAAGATGGTGATTGCTGCGCCAACACAATGAATGCGGCGAGAAATTTGCCGATTCTCCAGCTAAGAACTTATCCGTAAATAGATAAATGGTAAGCGTTTGCCGAACCCATCTTTTCAATGAGTCTGAGCTGAGCGAAGCTTGAGTTTTTTTGGAGGCTCCATGCGATCAGACAAACTCAGTGAAGAGCGGATTGACGAGATTCTGGCGATTCTTGATGAACTCAAAGCCAGCGGGATGAAGGCCGAAGCGTTTGCGCAAAGCAAGGGGCTGGGTTACGGGCAACTGCGCGGCTGGCTGTCAAGCGCACCGCGCTGGCGCGCCCAACGCGCGGGTCTGGCCCTGCCGCCTCGGCGCAGCGCCTTCGTGCGCGCCCACTGCAACCCGTCCCCCGCTGCGGCTGCGGAG
>NZ_NCKP01000077.1:0-7011 GCF_002282795.1 Thiomonas sp. 13-64-67 | reverse complement strand
AATCTGAAAACGCCCTTCCGAGCGCTTGCAAGTGATTGATTCATAGGACCCCGGCGATTGTTTGTGGCTGCGCAACGGCTTCGAACTGTCGAACTCAGGCGAACCGGTCAGGCTGCCCGTTACGGGATAACCAAACACCGGTGAACTGGACTCACCCACTAAATTCTGGATGGCCCCCGTATTCAGGTCAGCGACGATGACATTGCCATTACCCCCCGTGGCGCGGTTGAACTGCGAGCCGACCAGCATGTCGTGGCCTGCGGCATTCATGGCCGTGTCGCAATGTTCATACGCATCGAAATTGACGGTTCGAACGTATTTGCCGTTGATGTCGAGAATGAACACACGCCCGGTCTGGCTATTCTGCGAGGCCGGATCGGGCGCGACCCAGCCCTGTCCCGACAGCAGGGGAAACGGCGTCGTGCCGCGCGCCTGCCCTTGCGCCACGTACTGGGTGTCGTAGAACACCATTTGCTTAGTCGTTTGGTTGAAACCGAACACATTCAAAGCAAGCTGGCCATTTATATTCGGGATGCCACCCGCACCCAGTCCCCAAATGCGCTCGCCCTTTGAGTTGATGCCTAGCGCGAACGGGTAACCGCAGCGTACCGGGCCGGTGCGCGGCCAGCCCGCAGGCAGATTATCCAGAAAGCTGTACTCCACCGTCTTGACACCCGTCTCTACGTTGATCGCGGTGAGGTCGGCGTGCATGGTGCTGCCGACTGAATGGTTATCGATGTAATAGAGAGTAGCTGGATCCTGGTGATCCCAATAAAACTGCTCAACATCTCCGGGATTGATGTCTATAAATTTGATAAACGCATAGGTCGTGCCGTTATACATGGCCCAACCTTGCTGACCTCCTGACTGCATGGTCGAACCCGGTACATACAGAATGAATCGCGTCTCGTCGCTGTTCCAGGCCATGGCCGTAGGATAGGCCGGCGCGGCGCAGAGATTTTTAAAATCAGAAACACAATCAGTGATTCGCGTAATCCGTGTGCCGAAATCCGGATCCAGCACAGTCTGCCCCTTTGCTGGCTTGGCCAGCTTGCTGTAGGGCATACGCTTCAGACCGTAATTCTGAAGCCCGGCCGACAAATCAACGCCGGCTACAACAGGCACAGGACTCAAGCCCGCTGTAGGACTGCCCCCGGAATTTTGAACAGACGCAGATCCCCCGCCTCCACCGCAGGCGGACAAAGCACCAACAGCAGGAAGGGAAAGTAAAGATTTCTGAATGAATCGACGACGGGAAGGCAACATTTTCAATCTCCCAAAAAAACCGAATACGGATCAAAATCCTCGCTTCAGAAACACTTCAACACACCGATCAGGGGGCATTGTCAGAGCGCTCAGATGCACCAGAGCCGTGCAGGATGGCAGGACGGGTCAAACGCATGCCAAGAAGAAAATCTTTGGCTGGCGCTTCCCAGTAGTGATAAATAGCTAGAGAAATCAGATTCAGAGCCCCCACTAAAGTCGGTGCAAGCAGCACGCTTAGCTGCGGATATTCCGGGCCGAATGCATTGCGTGCAATATCGAGAATGGCGACTCCGATGTATTGGTGCAATAAATATAGGCTGTAACTGGCCACCCCAATCGCCGCGAGCGGCGGATAGCCCAACCAGGCCACCCAGGCGGGGCGTTTCATCATCGCCAAAAAAACAAAAAAACTAAATGCAAGAGCAAGATAAGGCGCGATGGTTCCGACATGCGTCCCCAACCTGAGCACCGCAATGGCGACAACCGACTCAACTAGTAACACCCAGGCCATTCGGCTGCTGGCATCTGCGTAAAGTGCATAAAACCCAATGCCAGCCACAAACCAAGGCAAGGCGCCAATAACAAAAATAAAATCGATTGCCCAGAGATGATGGAAGTCTAGCGCCCGAGCCAGCACATAAAATATCACCAAGCCGCCAAATGCCAACGCCACAGACCTAAAGAACAACCGAGAACCTACCAAAAAATAAATGACACTGATCCAAAAATAAAACTTGACCTCGACAAAAAGAGACCAATATGCCCCATCAACCGCTTTGAAAGGCACGCCAAAAATCTTACTCCAGATGATCGGATCACTGAATGTCAGGCTCGGAATAAAATCTCTGATCTGAGGAATGAAAATATTTTGTGGCAGTAAATTCAGAATGAAAAAAGAAAATACTGAACAAATCAACATCGTTGGAAAAAGGCGCGCAAACCGCTTCCAGAAAAAATGACCTATCGTGCGACACCTGAATAGGGTCATGCTGATCACAAACCCCGATATCACAAAAAATATCTGCACCCCTAGATCGCCATACTCAAACAACCAGAAGTGCGCTCCAAAACCCCCGTATGGGTAGAAATTATCTGGGGCGACTGGCGGCGTCCACCGGACAAAATAGTGATATCCCATCACCAATAGAATGGCTATGGCCCTTAATCCATCCAATACCTTGAGGCGATGCCGTTCTTCCATTAGTGGCCATTTGAAAAGAGGTTGAGTGATTCGAGCGGCGCTGCCATATAAAAAAAGGCACGCCCGAAGAAAAAAAGGCACGCCCGAAGCGTGCCGCATCATAGGACTGCAGTGCATCGATGCCCACCCCGCACTGAGCGGGGTGGGGTCACTCTCGCTCCCTCAATTGGGTTTATAGGCGGGCAACTCGATCACGTAGGTGTCCACCGGCGCATTCGGGTTGATCACTGGGCTCTTCGGATTAGCGTTGCCCCAGTCGCTCTGCACCAGTATGCGGGTGCCGCTCGGGCTCGGGGTGACGTTGGTCTGCGCCCAATAGTTGTTCACCGGTGCGTTGCTGTAATGACCTGTGCTGCGGTGATGCGCCACGCGGAACACGACACCCGTGTCCACATTGGCGATGGAAACTTCCTGGTCGATGTAGGTCTGCGGGTTCGCCACCGGGGCGTTGTTGCTGCCGTTGTCTGCGGTACTGCCGTAGGGTGAACCGGTCACTCCCATCGCCACCCAGCCCGGCACCTTCCAGGCGCCCGAACTGATGAGGGTGCTGGTGCGGGGGTAGCCGTCGCCCTTGGACGTGCCGATCACCGTGGACACGGCGCCGGTCGCCAGATTCGCCACCATCAGATTGCCGCTACCCGATGGGCCATCATATTGCGTGCCCACGAGCAGGTCTTCGCCCTTGGCGTTGACTGAACTGTCCAGGTGTTCGATGGCGTCGAACTGCACGGTGCGCACGATATTGCCGTTCAGGTCGAAAACCACGGTCGTGTGGTTCGCCCAATCGGGCCAGGCCCAGCCCTTGCCGCTTTTGAGCGGGAAAGGCGTGGTGCCGCGCGCCTGCGCTACGGGGATGCCGTTGTAGCGCGTGATCTTGCCGGTCTTGGCGTTGAAGCCAAAGGCGTTGAGGCCGAGCTGGCCGCTGACGTTCGGAATGCCGCCTGCGCCCAGCCCCCACAACTCCAGATCACCGCCTGAATAGAACGGATATCCGGCGCGCACTGGGCCAGTCGTCGGCCAACCCTGCGCCTTCACATCAGGCATGAAGTCGTGCAACACCGTCTGCACGCCGGTTTCGACGTTGATTTCCATCATTTTCATGATGATCTGGCCACCGTTTTCACGGTTGTCTATATAGACCAGTTTGGTTGGGTCGGAATGACTCCAGTAGAACTGCTCGATATCGGGAGGATTGATCGGCAGGAATTTGATGAAGGCGTAGGTCTTGCCGTCAAACATTGCCCATCCCTGCTTGCCACCGCTCTGCGCGCCAGTGACATACAAAACAAAGCGCGATTCGTTGCAATTCCAGCCCTGCGTGGTCGGGTAGGCGGGCATCGCCACATTCGCTTTGAAGTCAGCCAAGGCGTCCGTCACGCGGACGATATGGGTACCCGGGAAATCGGGGTCTTGTACCCGAGCTCCCTTGGCAGGCTTAGCCAAATAGGAAAAGGGACGAAGGTTCTTTCCGTAGTCGACCAAACCGCTGGTCAGAGTGACACTGGGAGTGGCGCAGGTCGCCGACACCGGTGTCGGTGTCGGTGTCGGCTCCTGCGGTGCGTTATTCGCACTGCCGCCGGTGATCGTGGGCTGCGGACTGGCGATCGCCGCCGTGCCAGTTCCTGCAGTCGCATTATTGGCGGCAGCAAGATCCGTCGTGCCACCGCCACCGCAGCCCGCAAGACTCACCGAAGCCACCAGAGCAAGAGTTCCCGCTTTTAAAAAGAATGAATTCATGACTACTTCCTCACTATGACGCCAGCCGTGCACCCATTGCGACCACACGATCAAGCCCCTCTCAAGATGAGACTGTTTCGACTCATGACACTCGAAACCGCCCCCGCAATACAACGCAAAACAAAGGCACTATTTGTTACATATAGGGTGCACTAAAACCTTCGCCTCATGTCCTGATCACCCCCCCCTCGACGAGGCCTAGGCCTGCGACTCGTCAGACCCCAAAATATGCTCATTTGGGACTGTGAATTATCGAGTTTTCCCTAAGACGAATCGATCAGCGCGCTCTGACTTGCGTATCGGAATTTGCTGGTTTTTTTGTCAGAATTTTCTGATAACCTAGGACTGTCACCCAAAAGTACGTTGAATTCTCTAGTCGAGACCAGATTTCACAACCCGAATGCTGTGATCTCGCACTATTTTTGAACCACCGCATCTCATGCCAAGCTCATGTTGCCGCAGCGCCACATCCATGAAACACCCGATCACTTGGCCGACTTGGCAGGCGATGCCGATCTGACGCACGGCGCAACGCAGGCGCCGGAGGGTTTCACAGACCTGCGTGCGCTCGTTGACCAGCTCCCGGGTTTTGTGTTCCGCCTGCGCCATGACGGCGGGCAATTGCGTTTCGACTTTGCCAGCGCCTGTTGCCTGCCGGTTTGTGGCGTTCAGGCCACTGATTTGCAGCACTCCGCGCAGCACCTTCTGAACCAGATCGACCCCTTGGATCTCGCGCCGTTTCATGCGGCGCTGCAGACCAGCGTCGCCTCCGGTTTCTGGAACTGGGAAGGGCGTCTGCATACGCCGCACGGGCTCAAGTGGGTGAATGTGCGGGCGCGCACGCGCAGCATCGACGCCTTCGCGGCCGAATCCACCGGCATCATGCTCAACGTCACGCAGAGTCATCTGCGCGAATCGCAACTCCTCAATCTCTCCAGCGACCTGCAGCAGATCGCCTCGCATCTGGAGTCGGTGCGCGAGGCGGAGCGGGCCCGCATGGCGCGCGACCTTCATGACGATCTGGGTCAGGTGCTCACGGCCTTGCAGATGGATGTGGCGCTGCTGCGCAAGCAGTTTGGCGCCGCGCAGGCGCCGGAGTTGTTCGGCAACGTCGATAAGCTCATTCACGCCGCGGCAGAGGCGGGTCGGCGGGTTGCGTCCGAATTGCGGCCCAGCGTGCTCGACCTAGGGCTGAAGGCCGCGCTTCGCTGGATGTCCGCGCAATACGCCCAACGCTATGACATTCGGGTGTCAACCGAGCTGAGCTACAAACGCGAGGTCGGCGAACTGATCGCCACGGAGCTGTTTCGCATCGCACAGGAGGGCTTGACGAACGTGGTGCGCCATGCGCGGGCGCGTCAGGCCTGGGTACGCTGTGTCGATGTGGAGGCCCATCAGATCTGCATTTCAGTCGAGGATGACGGTATCGGCTACACGCCGCAAGAGCCCCCGGCCAGCCGCCCCTCGCTGGGTCTGCGGGGCATGCGCGAACGCGCCGCAGTCTTCGGCGGCAGCTTTCAACTCGACCAGTCGCCGCGGGGAGGTGTGCGCGTACAGGTGTGCATGCCACTGGGGCCTACGCTGTCGAGCGATGACGCGGGCGCCGCCCAACCCCAGCCATCCGCAGGAGACGCCCTTGGATGAGTTGCGCGTGCTCATCATCGACGACCATGCGCTGCTGGGCGAAAGTCTTGCGCGCTTTCTCGGCTCCAACGACATGCAGGCGGTCTGGTGCGGCGATCTCGCCCGCGCCATGCAATCCATCCGCGATCAGTCGTGGAGCGTGGTGCTACTCGATCTGTCCATGCCCCAAGGCAACGGACTCGATCTGCTCAAGCGCATCAAGCTCATGCACCCAGACCTGCCGGTGCTGATTCTGAGCATGCACCCCGAGCAGCAATTTGCGCTGCGCGCGCTGCGCGGCGGCGCGGCAGGCTATCTCACCAAGGGTTGCAGCCCCGACGTGCTGGTCGAGGCTATTCAAAAGGTGGTGCACGGCGGACGTTACCTCACGCCCGGCGTGGCGGAGCAGTTGGCCAACTATATGAACGAGGGCGAGGCGGCGGAAGAACCCCACGCCCGTCTTTCCGACCGGGAGATGCAGGTGTTCATGCGGCTGGTCGAAGGCAAATCGGTCAATCAGGTCGCCGACGAATTGCACATCAGCTGCAAAACGGTGAGCACGCACAAGACGCGGCTGATGCACAAACTCGCCCTCGACAACGACGCCGATCTGGTGCGCTACGCCATGCATCAGGGCATCGTGAGCTGAACCGCCGCCCCCCTCGGGGGGATCTGACGCGCAGCGGCAGGTCCGGGGACGGTGCTATCAGACAGAACGCGCTGCGGTTTTTATACTGCCGCTGATGCACACCCCCTACTCGCCTGAGCGCGCGGTTCAACTCGCGCGCGACACCCTGGATATCGAAGCCCGCGCCCTGCTTTCCCTTCGTGAGCGCTTGGCCGCGCCGCCGCTGTCGAGCGCATTTGCGCAGGCGGTGCAGTGCATCCTGCAGAGCGGCGGCCGCGTGGTGGTGTCGGGCATGGGCAAATCGGGGCATGTGGGCCGAAAAATCGCGGCCACCTTCGCCTCCACCGGCACGCCGGCTTATTTCGTGCACCCGGCCGAGGCCAGCCATGGCGACCTCGGCATGGTGACGCGCGACGATGTGTTCCTCGCCCTGTCCAACTCCGGCGAGACCGAAGAACTCACCCGCATCGTGCCGCAGGTCAAGCGCCTGGGCGCCACGCTCATCGGCATGACCGGCCGCACCGACTCCACCCTGGCGCGGCATGCCGACATCCTG
>NZ_NCKP01000076.1:0-7052 GCF_002282795.1 Thiomonas sp. 13-64-67 | reverse complement strand
GCGCGAAGACGCGGCCAACCAGCAGATCGTGGTCGACTTCATGAACCCCACCTCGGTGCTCGGCTTGATCGACAAACCCGAAGTGCACGCCATTGCCAAGGAAGTCTGCGAAAAGCTGATGAAGGTACGCGACGCCCTCGCCCAACCCGCCTGATCTCTAGCCACTACAACAGGAGAAAAACTCATGAACACCGTGCAACTTCAAGTCACCGGCATGACCTGTGGTCACTGCGTCGCCGCCGTGACCAAGGCGCTAAAATCCGTCCCCGGCACGCAGGACGCGCAGGTCGATCTGGCCAGCGGCCGCGCCACCGTGCAGGGCAACGCCGCACCCGAAGCGCTGGTCAAGGCCGTCGCCGATGAGGGCTACGGGGTGACGCTCAAGGATTGAATCAGCGTTTCACGGGCTTACCGCAACTGCCTTCGGCTCAACGTCGGCGGATGCTGGACGGCCGAGTAGGAAGAAGCCTTGCACGCGGTCGGGCGCATGGCAACGCAATTGGCTGCCGGTTAAGAGAACCTCTCAAGGAAACGCCGGGCCGCCCCAAGCTTCCTTGTCCACCTCGCGGCTTGCAAGCCGCTCGGATTCGGCTCCGTCCAAGCTGCCGCAGGGCCGCTTGGAGCCGTGGGCCTCATCCCCCTCGGGGGGCGGGCTGGGCCGTCCCCTTCCCGACCTCACCCACGACGTGGGGGAGGTGAGATCACACCCCGCGCGCCCGGTCGGCGTGGAACTGAGCGACGAAGGCGTCGAAAGCCTCGGCGTCGAGCGCGGTGCGCATGCCGCGCATGAGTTGCAGGTAGTAGTGCAGGTTATGCGTGGTGGCCAGCATGCCGAACAGCATTTCGCCGCAGCGGTCGAGATGGTGCAGATAGGCGCGCGAGAACTGTCGGCAGGTGGCGCAGGTGCAGGTGTCGTCAAGCGGTCGTTCGTCCTGCTTGAAGCGGGCGTTGCGGATGCGCAGATCGCCGAAGCGGGTGAACAGATGGCCGTTGCGCGCATTGCGTGTGGGCATGACGCAATCGAACAGGTCGATGCCCGCGCTCACACCGTCCACCAAATCTTCCGGCGTGCCCACGCCCATGAGGTAACGCGGCTTGTGGGCGGGCAGGCGCGGCGCGGTGTGGCGCAGCAGGCGCAGCATGTCGTCTTTGGGCTCGCCCACGCTCAGGCCGCCGATGGCGTAGCCGGGCAGATCGAGCGCGGCGAGGCCGTCTAGCGAAGCGTCTCGCAGCGGCTCGAACATGCCGCCCTGCACGATGCCGAACAGGGCGTTGGGGTTTTCCAGCCGCGCGAATTCGGCCTTGCAGCGCGCGGCCCAGCGCAGCGACAGTTCCATCGATTCGCGCGCCTCTGCTTCGGTCGTGATGTGTTTTTGCCCGGCGCGATCGACGTCGTAAGGCGTGCATTCGTCGAACTGCATGACGATGTCGGAGCCCAGCACGGTCTGGATCTGCATGCTCACCTCGGGGGTGAGGAACAGCTTGTCGCCGTTCACCGGCGAGGCGAAACGCACGCCTTCCTCGCTGATCTTGCGCATCGCCCCCAGGCTCCACACCTGAAAGCCGCCGCTGTCGGTGAGGATGGGCGCGTCCCAGCCGATGAAGCGGTGCAGGCCGCCGAACTGCCGCACCACGTCGAGCCCCGGGCGCAGCCAGAGGTGAAAGGTGTTGCCCAGAATGATCTGCGCGCCCGCCGTTTTCAGGCCATCGGGCGTGATGCCTTTAACGGTGCCGTAAGTCCCCACCGGCATGAACTGCGGGGTGTCGATGACACCGTGATTGAGGGTGAGCGTGCCGCGGCGGGCCTGGCCTGCGGTGTGGTGAACGGTGAATTGCAGCATGGGCGACATTGTTTCAGACTTGCCGTGGCGCGCATCGTCCGATCCGCTAACCTATGCACGCCATGACTGCCCCTTCAACCGCCGACGCCCCCGCCACCCTGGACTGGATGGCGCAGGAGGACGCGCCTGAGCGGCGCGTGTGCCGCCTGCTGGGCGCGTGGAATGCGCAAGGTCTGGCGCGCGAGCCGAACACCCATCTGCCCGCAGGCACGCGGCACGTCACCCTCGACGCCAGCGCCACCACACTCGACACACCCGGCGCGCTGCTGCTGGTGCGCAGCATGGCGCAGTGGCAAAGCGCCGGGGCCACGGTGGACGCAAGCGGCCTGAGCCCGCCGCAGCAGCAGTTGCTCGATCTGGTGCGCCAGCGCGCGCTGGCGTTGCCGCCGGCCGCGCGCCGCCTCGGCTTGCTGGGCGACATCGGCCGCGCCACGCTCATTGCGCTGGACGAACTGCGCGCGCTGCTGGCCTTCGTCGGCGAACTGGTGTGGCGTGGTGCGCCGCTGCTGCTGCAACCCTGGCGCGTGCGCTGGCGCGAAGTCATTCACGAAATCGACGCGGCGGGGCTGCGCGCCATCGGCATCATCGGCCTGCTGTCTTTTCTCATCGGCATGGTCATGGCGTATCAGGCCGGGGCCACGCTGGCGACCTATGGCGCCAACATTCTCATTGTCAATCTGGTGTCCATCATCACCCTGCGCGAACTCGGGCCTCTGCTCACCGCCATTCTGGTGGCCGGGCGCACCGGCTCGTCGTACACCGCGCAGATCGGCACCATGCGCATCACCGAAGAGGTGGATGCGCTGCGCGCGCTCGGGCTGTCGCCCTTTGAGATGCTGGTGCTGCCCAAGGTCATCGCCCTGGTCATCACCCTGCCTCTGCTGGCGCTGTTTGCCGACGTGATGGGGCTGGCGGGCGGTGGGGTCGTGGCTGCGGTCGGCTATGGCGTGCCGCTGAGCGAATACGTCGCGCGCATTCCGCAAGTGGTGGGGCTCAAGACCCTGGTGCTCGGCCTGGTGAAAGCGCCGGTTTTCGCCGTGGTCATCGCCCTGGTGGGCTGCATGCAGGGCCTGCGCGTTGCGGGCAGCGCGGCAGCGGTGGGGCGCGCCACCACGGTGAGCGTGGTGCAGGCCATCTTTCTGGTGATCGTGATCGACGCCAGTTTTTCGGTGCTCTACAACCTGCTGCACCTATGAACGCAGCCGATCTGGTCATCGACGCGCAAGGCATCGTCAACCGTTTCGGCGACGTGGTGGTGCACGAGGGCCTGAACCTGGCCGTGCCGCGCGGCGCCATCATGGCGCTGGTGGGTGGCTCGGGCTCGGGCAAGACGGTGCTGGTGCGCAGCCTGCTCTTGCTGCGCGCACCCAGCGGCGGCACGCTCAAGCTGTTCGGCCAGGACGCGCTGGCCGCAAGCGACGCGCAGCGGCAAGCGCTGCGCCAGCGCATCGGCGTGCTGTTCCAAGGCGGCGCGCTATTCACCGGCCTGACCGTGCTGGAAAACGTGCTGCTGCCGCTGCGCGAGCAAGGCTTGGTCGACAAACGCCTGCTGCCCGAACTGGGCATGCTCAAGATCGGTCTGGCCGGGCTGCCCGCCGATGCGGCGCACAAATATCCGGCTGAACTCTCGGGCGGCATGGTCAAGCGCGCGGCGCTAGCCCGCGCGCTGGCGCTCGACCCGGAGTTGCTGGTGCTCGACGAGCCGACCTCGGGCCTCGACCCGATCGGCGGCGCGGCGTTCGACCGGCTCATCCGCGAGCTACGCGACCTGCTGGGGCTGACTATTCTGCAAGTCACGCACGATCTCGATTCGATCTGGCACGGCAGCGACACGGTGGCGTTTCTCGCCCGCAAAAAAATGCTGGCGGTCGGCCCCGCTGCAGAACTGGCGCAGCGCGACGAGCCCGAGCTGGTCGCCTATTTCCGCGGCAGCCGTTCGGCCGCCTATTTGCATGAAATGACGCACGAAACGACTTCACGGGGTTGATCGCATGGAATCCAAAGTCAATTACACCGCCGTCGGCCTGTTCGTGGTGCTGCTGGGCGCGCTGCTCGGCGGCCTGGGCTGGTGGCTGGCCACCGGCGGCAAGCAGACCGCCACCCGGCCGTATCTGATCTACGCCACCGACAACGTCAGCGGCCTGAAAACCGACAGCAATGTGCTCTACCGCGGCGTCACCGTGGGCAAGGTCGCAAGCATCGAGATCGACCCGAAAAACCCGGCCCTCATCCGCATCAAGGTCGAGATCGACAGCGCGGTGCCGGTGCGCAACGACACCGTGGCGCAGCTCAGTCCGCTGGGCGTCACCGGGCTGTCGGCGGTGAACCTGATCGGCGGCGCCTCGTCGACACCGCTGCCCACCCCGCCCGGCGAGCCTGACCCGGTCATTCCCTACAAGCCCTCGGTGTTCACCCAGATCGAGGGCGGCATCAACGACGCGGCCATCACCCTGGCGCGCATCAGCCAGCGGGTGGACGCGCTGCTCAGCCCGGCCAATGTGCAGTCGATCAGCGACACGCTGCGCAATCTGCAGACCCTCTCCGCCGCTCTGGCGGCCAATCAGAACAACATCAATCAGATGTTTGCCAACGCACGCCAGACCAGCGCCAATCTGTCGCAGATGAGTGCGCAAGGCAGCGCGCTCATGCAGCAAAGCCAGGCGCTGGTGAAGCGGCTCGATGGCGTGTCGGCCCAGCTTGGCGGCTTGATGCCGCAGATCGGCGCCGCAGCCAACAGCGTTGCCCAGGCCGGAGACACCACCACCGCTTTTACCCAGGCTGGCGTGCAGGCCATGACTCAGCTTCAGACCCGCACCCTGCCCGAAGTGGACGCGCTGGCGCGCAATTTGCAGCAGCTCAGCAGCCAGCTCGGCGCGCTGACCGAAAACCTCAAAGCCAACCCTAGCCAATTGCTGTACGGCCCGGCCTTGCCGCCGCCGGGCCCGGGAGAAAAACCATGACCGTCTCTTTTGTTTTGCGGCTGCGCCGCGCCGCCCTGGCCGCTTTGCTGAGCCTGACCTTGGCCGCCTGCGCCCTGCCCGTCAACCGTGCGCCGGTGCAGCAAACCTACCGCCTGACCGCGCCCGAGATCCGCACCGCGCCGCTACCGCAAGCCACGGTGATTCAGCTCCTGCCGGTGCGCGCCGCTGCTGGATTTCAGTCGCCCGCCATGATGTACAGCCGCAGCCCCGACACGCTGGAACCCTACCGTGACAGCCGCTGGCTCGCCCCGCCGGCCCAGCTGGTGGGCGAAGCCATCGACCGCACCCTGAGCCGCCAGCTGTGGGTCAGCGCCGTGCAACAGCAGGCCGTGCTGGTGAACGCGCCGTGGACGCTGCACTGCAAGCTGAACCGGCTGGAGCATGATGTTCATGCGAATCAGGGCACCGTGCACTTGGATCTGGTGTGCGATCTGGCGAACCAGCGCACCAGCCGCATTGCCGCGCATTGGCATTTCGACGGCCGCCAGACCATCGCGGTAAACGACGCCGCGCACTTCGCGCAGGGCGCGCAGACCCTGCTGGATCAGGCGCTCAAAAACATCGTCGAACATACCCGCGCTGCCATTGCGGCAGCGCAGTCCTGACGCATCCGACCCATCAGCACTCTTCGCGCTCGCTCCAGGCCACGGCCTCGAAGTCGCTCAGGCTCAGGTATTGCGGCACATACTCGCCACGATGGCGCTGCAGATGGCGGAAGAACGCGCGCAGATGATTGCGCGAGCCGCGCTCCAGGTCGTCGTAAACCGCCAGAATTTCCGGCTGACGGGCGCGGCTGCGCGCTTCGACCAGATCAAAAATATCCAGCTCTTCGATCAGCAGCCCAACCTTGATGGCGTCGAGCTCGCTGCGCAGGCCGCGTTCCACCAACTGGTGGTACAAGCTCTGAAAGTCGGGCGTGCGAAACTCGCCCACCGCCAAACCCTCCGCCGGGTCAGGCAGGTCGTAATGCGTCAGCAAGGCGGCGATGGCGTCCATATGCGCCTGCTCGGCTCCGCTGATGTTGACCAAAGGCCGCAGCGCCCAACGCTCGCCGAGTTGCAGATAGACATCGCGGGCGATTTTCTCTTCTTCGCGCATGTGCAGCAGGTCATGCTCTTCCTCGGCGCTGAGCGCTTGGGCGGTGTGCGACTGAATGCGCTGGCGAATGGCCGCCATATGCTCGGTGCGGTGTTGATGCCGGTCCTGCATGAACCGGGGGGAGAGGATTTGTTCCATGATGGCGTCCAGTCTGAAATGGTTTTTCATTCTGGGCGCATGACGCCAGCATGGGTTTGCGTCAGCGCAAATCCTGACGGGTCAGCCACATGGCATCTCCGTAGCTGAAAAACCGGTAGCGCTGGGCAATGGCATGGGCATAGGCGACGCGGATGGTGTCCATGCCGGCAAAGGCCGACACCAGCATCAGCAAGGTGGATTTGGGCAGATGAAAATTGGTCAGCAGCGCGTCCACCACGCGAAAGCGATATCCCGGCGTGACGAACAGCGCGGTATCGCGGGCGCCTGGCAGCACGGCGCCGTCTGGGGCCCCGGCGGCTTGCGCCGCCAGCGCGGCCGATTCGAGCGCACGCATGGCCGTCGTGCCCACCGCAACTACCCGCGGGGCGGCGTGCAGCTGGCCTGCCGCGCGCGCCTGCGCTTGCCGCATCCGCACTTCAGCAATCGCTTGCGCGGTCGCCTCGGGCACGGTGTACCACTCGCTGTGCATCTGGTGCTGCCGCAGATCGTTCACCCGCACCGGCTGAAACGTGCCCGCTCCCACGTGCAGGGTGACGGCTGCGCGCTGCGCGCCCATCGCGTCGATTTTCGCCAGGATGGCCTCGTCGAAGTGCAGCCCCGCCGTGGGCGCCGCCACCGAGCCGGGGTGCTGCGCATACACCGTCTGGTAGCGCTGCACATCGTCACAGCCCGGCGCGTGGGTGATGTAGGGCGGCAAGGGCACCGCACCGTACTGCTGCAACAAGGCCAGAGGCTCGGCTGGAAACTCCAGTTCGAACAAGCCGCCATCCGGCCCGGCCCGGCCCACGGTCGTCACGGCGAAAAGCGGCGCCGATGCGTGCGGCTCGTCGCCTGCCGCGGCATCGGGTCGAGCCGCACCCAGCCACAGCACCTGGCCCGGCTTGGGCGATTTGCTCGCCCGCACATGCGCCCAGACCCGGTTGTCCGCCCGCACCCGCTCCACCAGCACTTCCACCGCGCCGCCCAAAGCGGC
>NZ_NCKP01000075.1:0-10879 GCF_002282795.1 Thiomonas sp. 13-64-67 | reverse complement strand
CAACGGCGTGCAGGCGACTTGGATCAGGGACTTGAAGATTCACCGCCATGACAGACTCTCCACAACGTGATGCCATTCAGGATGGGCTGCAGGCCCGACAGGCCCTGCAGCCGGGATCAACTCAGCTTGCCGTGGCAATGCTTGTATTTCTTGCCGCTACCGCAAGGGCAGGGGTCGTTGCGGCCGACCTTGGGGTAAGGATTTTCCGGCAGCGATGCTGCAGCAGCGCCGCCTGCGACGGCCATGCCGGCCAGCGCCGCCTCGGTGCTGTCGAGCACGGAAATGCCGGATGTCGCATCGGCATGCTGGAAGTTGATGTGGATGCGCTGCGCCTGCTGCTCCATGTTCTCGGCGGCTTGTTCGGCCTGCTCCGGGCTTTGCACCTGCACGGTCATCAGCACGCGGGTGACTTCGGACTTCACCGAATCGAGCATCATGCCAAACAGCTCGAACGCCTCGCGCTTGTATTCCTGCTTGGGCTGCTTTTGCGCATAGCCGCGCAGGTGGATGCCCTGGCGCAGATGATCAAGCGACGATAGATGCTCGCGCCATTGCTGGTCGAGCGTCTGCAGCAGCACCACGCGCTCGAACTGGGCGAAGTTGTCGCGTCCGACCAGATCGACCTTGGTGGAGTAGGCGGTATCGGCGGCTTCGAGCACGCGCTCGAGCACGTCCTCATCGGTCATGTTCTCGTCAGACTCCAGCCACTCTTTGAGCGGCAGCTCGATCTGCCATTCATCGCGCAGCACTTTTTCGAGACCGGGAATATCCCACTGCTCTTCCATGCTCTGCTCGGGCACATAGGCGCGCACCAGATCGGAGAAGGCGCCCTGGCGCAGTGAGGTGATTTGCTCGCTGACCTCGGTGGAGTCGAGCAGTTCATTGCGCTGCTGATAGATGATCTTGCGCTGCTCGTTGGACACGTCGTCGTATTCGAGCAGTTGCTTGCGGATGTCGAAGTTGCGCGCCTCGACCTTGCGCTGCGCGCTCTCGATCGAGCGCGTCACCATGCCGGCTTCGATGGCTTCGCCCTCGGGCATTTTCAGCCGTTCCATAATGGCCTTGACGCGATCGCCGGCAAAAATGCGCATCAGCGCGTCATCGAGCGAGAGGTAAAAGCGGGTGGAGCCGGGGTCGCCTTGCCGCCCGGAACGACCGCGTAGCTGGTTGTCGATCCGGCGGCTTTCATGCCGCTCGGTGCCGATGATGTGCAGGCCGCCTGCGGCAATCACCTGGTCGTGCAGCGATTGCCATTCGCTCTTGAGGGTATGCACCTTGGCGGCTTTTTCCTCGTCCGACAGATTGGGGTCGGCCTCGATGATCTCGCACTGTTTTTCCACATTGCCGCCGAGCACGATATCGGTGCCGCGACCGGCCATATTGGTGGCGATGGTGATCATGCCCGGGCGTCCGGCCTGCGCCACGATCTCGGCTTCACGCGCGTGCTGCTTGGCGTTGAGCACCTGATGCGGCAGCTTTTTCTGCTGCAGCAGCATCGAGAGTTTTTCGCTGCTCTCGATGGAGGTGGTGCCCACCAGCACCGGCTGGCCGCGCTCGTGGCAGTCGCGGATGTCTTCGACCACGGCCAGATCGCGCTCGTGCGCGGTTTTGTACACCTTGTCCTGCGCATCCTTGCGGCGGATGGGCTTGTTGGTCGGGATGACCACGGTCTCGAGCTTGTAGATTTCCTGAAACTCGAAGGCTTCGGTATCGGCGGTGCCTGTCATGCCGCCGAGCTTGGCGTACATGCGGAAATAGTTCTGGAAAGTGATCGAGGCCAGCGTCTGGTTCTCGCTCTGGATGTCCACGCCTTCCTTGGCTTCCACCGCCTGATGCAGCCCGTCGGACCAGCGGCGGCCCGCCATGATGCGGCCGGTGAACTCATCGACGATGATGACCTCGCCGTTCTGCACCACATAATGCTGGTCGCGGTGGTAGAGGTGATTGGCGCGCAGCGCCGCATACACATGGTGCATCAGCGCGATGTTGGCCGCGTCGTACAGCGTGGTGCCCGGGGGAATCAGCCCCATTTCGGTGAGGATGGCCTCGGTCTTTTCGTGGCCCGACTCGGTGAGGAACACCTGATGCGCTTTCTCATCGACGGTGAAATCGCCGGGTTTCTCCACCCCTTTGCCGGTGATCGGGTCTTCCTCGCCGATCTGACGCTCCAGCCGCGGGACGATGACGTTGATCTTCTTGTAAAGATCGGTGTTGTCGTCGGCCTGACCAGAAATGATCAGCGGCGTGCGCGCCTCGTCGATCAGGATGGAGTCGACCTCGTCGATCAGCGCATAGTTCAGCCCGCGCTGCACCCGCTCGGCCGGCTCGTACACCATGTTGTCGCGCAGGTAATCGAAACCGTACTCGTTGTTCGTGCCGTAGGTCACATCGGCAGCGTAGGCCGCCTGCTTCTCTGGCTTGGTCATATTGGGCAGGTTGATGCCCACGGTCAAACCGAGGAAGGTGTAGAGGCGGCTCATCCACTCGGCATCGCGCCGGGCCAGATAGTCGTTCACCGTGACCACATGCACGCCTTTACCCGAGAGCGCGTTGAGGTAAACCGGCAGCGTGCCCACCAGGGTCTTGCCCTCGCCGGTACGCATTTCGGCGATCTTGCCGTTGTGAAGCGCCATGCCGCCGATCATCTGCACATCGAAGTGCCGCATTTTCAACGCCCGCTTGCCCCCTTCGCGCACCACGGCAAAGGCCTCTGGCAGCAGATCGTCGAGACTGCGACCATTTGCGACTTGCTGGCGAAACTCGGCGGTCTTGCCCTTGAGTTCATCGTCGCTGAGTCTTTCGAACTGCGGTTCCAGGGCGTTGATGCGCTCGACCACGCGCCGGTACTGGCGCAGCAAACGTTCGTTGCGGCTGCCGAACAGACTGGTGAGGAATTTGACTGGCATGGGAAGGCGGACTCCAGGCCCGCAGTCTTTGAGTATGGTTTTGAGGGAAGACCGCAGCGACAGACGCACGCCCGGCTTTCCGAGAACATTTCATTGTATGCGTGCGTTTTTACCGTCCGCACCCTGGCAGAATGGGGGTGGACTCCAGGATTTCCAGTCTGTTCCCTCTTCCCATGCCCACCCAACGTCCATCCGCCACCGTGTCGCCTGCGCCTTTTATCCAAAAAGGCGCCGCATCGCTATCGGCCTGGGCGCGCGTTTCTCCGCCCATAGCCGCGCTGCGCGATGCGGCCACGCTTTCGCACCAGATGTGGCAATCCGCCCGTCCCTTGCTACCCCCGGCTTTACTGGACGGCGTGCAGGCGGGGCGCTGGCAGGACGGGGTGTGGAGCCTGACCGCCAGTTCGAGCGCGGTGGCTGCCAAGCTCAGTCAGTTCAAGCCGACCCTGCTGCGGCACTTGCAAGATCGCGGCTTCGCCCTGCGCGACATGCGCATCCGGGTACAGCCACGGGCAGAGCGTGGGCCGCAAACGGCCCCGACAGCGACCCAGCCGCCCTCATGCCCGGATGCGGTCAAGGCAAGATTGCGTCAACTGCTGGGTGGGAACGGCGCGAAAACCCGCCGGGGCGCGGGTGGCGTCTTCGAAGCTGACGATCTCGTAGCTGGATTCATCGGCAAAGAGTTCGCGCAGCAGCAGATTGTTGACCATGTGGCCGCTGCGAAAGGCGCTGTACGCGCCGATCAGCGCCTTGCCCGCTACGTACAGATCGCCGATGGCATCGAGCGTCTTGTGTTTGACGAACTCATCGTCGAAGCGCAGCCCTTCCTGATTGAGCACGCGGTATTCGTCCATGACGATGGCGTTTTCCATGCTGCCTCCCAGCGCCAGCCCATTGATGCGCAGGGTTTCGACATCGCGCATGAAGCCGAAGGTGCGAGCGCGGGCGATGTCTTTCACGTACGAGTCGCGCCCCAGCTCAAACACCGTGGACTGCGCGGTCTGATTGACGGCGGGGTGGTCGAAATCGATGTCGAAACTCAGCTTGAAACCGTCGTAGGGCTCCAGTCGCGCCCATTTCTGGTCGCTGCCCTGCCCGAGCCGCAATTCAACGGGCTTGCGTACGCGGATGAATCTTTTCGGTGCATTTTGCAGCGCGATGCCTGCAGATTGCAGCAAATAGACGAACGAAGACGCTGAGCCGTCGAGTATGGGGATTTCTTCCGCGGTGACGTCGATATACAGATTGTCGATCCCCAGACCGGAGCAAGCCGACAGCAAATGCTCAACGGTGTGGATCTTCACGTCGTCGCGCCCCAGCGTGGTCGCCATGCGCGTATCCACCACGGCAAACGGACTCAGCGGAATTTCGACCGGCTCGCTCAGATCGGTACGGGTGAAGACGATGCCCGTATCGGGCGGGGCGGGGCGCAGGGTCAGTTCCACCCGCTCACTGCTGTGCAGACCCACGCCGACAGCGCGGTTGACGGATTGGATGGTGCGTTGCGCCAACATGTCAATAACTTATGAGAATTCTTAATTTGATTGCCAGATGCTATGCATTCTAGGTGCCAAGCCTGAATTCTGCTGAAGACCCTGAAGGAGCACCGAGGCGCTTTCGGCCAGCGTTGCTGGCCCGCGTTGTTGACCCGCTTAGTTGACCCGCGTTGCCGCGCCCCGACAGGGAGGTGATCTGTCAGAGCGCAGCAACGCCTTTGCTCCTGCGCGGCGGCGACAAACCATGCGGAGTCGGGTCACTCCGTCGGGGGGACGGGCCAGCTCTGCGGTACGGCCCATGCCGTCACAGTGCATCGCCGCGTCCCGTCACCGGGCGCGTTTTTCGCGGAAAGGCTCAGTCCGCCTGCTTGCGCAGGAAAGCCGGAATTTCCATTTCCTCCATACCGCTTTGCATCAGCGCGTTCACATGCGCCGACGGTGCGCCGCGGCCACTACGCCAGATCGCCGGACTTTGATACGGGTCCGCACCGGCCTGGCCGCCATAGCCCTGCGTGCGCAGCGGCATGTTGTCGGTGCCGGTGCGGATGATGGTGAGTTCCGGCGCGGCCTTTTCGGCCTTGCCGCACAAACCCGTAGCCAGCACAGTGACGCGCAGCGAATCGCCCATGGTCGGGTCGTTGACCGTGCCGAAAATGATGTTGGCTTCCGGCGAGGCATAGGCGCGGATGGCGTTCATCGCCTCGCGCGTTTCGCCCAGGCGCAGCGAGTCGTCTGCGGTGATGTTCACCAGCACGCCCTTGGCGCCCGAGAGATCGACGCCGTCGAGCAGCGGGCAGACCACAGCCTGCTCGGCCGCCAGACGGGCGCGGTCGGGGCCGCTGGCCACCGCAGTGCCCATCATCGCCTTGCCCGGCTCGCCCATCACGCTCTTCACGTCCTCGAAGTCGGCGTTGATCAGGCCCGGCACATTGATGATCTCGGCAATGCCGCCGGTGGCGTTCTTCAACACGTCGTTGGCCTTAGCGAAGGCCTCTTTCTGGCTGATGTCATCGCCGTAAACCTCCAGCAGCTTTTCATTGAGCACGACGATGAGCGAATCGACATTGGCCTCCAGCTCGGCCAGGCCTTGCTCGGCGTTGGCCATGCGCTTGGAGCCCTCGAAGTCGAACGGGCGCGTCACCACGGCCACGGTGAGGATGCCCATTTCGCGGGCGATCTTGGCGATCACCGGCGCGGCGCCCGTGCCGGTGCCGCCGCCCATGCCGGCCGTGATGAACAGCATGTGCGCGCCTTCGAGCGCATCACGAATCTGGCCACGCGCCTGATCCGCCGCCTCGCGCCCGACCACCGGCTTGCCGCCAGCGCCCAGACCCGTCTTGCCCAGCTGCAGGAACTGATGCGCGCCCGAGGTCTTGAGCGCCTGGGCATCGGTGTTGGCGCAGATGAACTCCACCCCACGCACGCCCGAGGCGATCATGTGTTCGACCGCGTTGCCGCCGCCGCCGCCAACACCGATCACCTTGATGTTGGTTCCCTGGTTGAACGCGCTTTGGGCGTCGTTCTCGATCATTTCAAAAGCCATGTCACACCTCCGTTAAAAACCGGCTGACGCACCCTACGCCCGCCGAACACACTCTGCGGGGCGGCACCCGGACCCTCCGGGCACCGCCCCGCAGAACTCAAAAATTCCCTGCAAACCACTCGCGCAAACGTCCCAGCGAGCCCTTGACTGAACTGCTCTTTTGCGCAAGGCGTGCGCCGCGCTGACGCTGGTGCAGGGCCTCGGCCAACAGTCCCATGACCGTGGCCATGCGCGGATTGCGCACCATGTCGGCCAGCGGGCCGGTGTAGCTGGGCGCGCCCACGCGCACCGGCTTGAGAAAAATGTCTTCCGCCAGTTCGACCATGCCGGGCATCTGCGCCGAACCGCCGCAGAGCACCACGCCGGAAGACAGCACTTCCTCGAAGTGGGAATCGCGAATGACCTGCTGTGCCAGCGCGAAAATTTCTTCGGTACGCGGCTCGATCACGCTGGCGAGCACCTGCCGCGACAGCATGCGCGGCCCACGGTCGCCCAGCCCCGGCACCTCTAGCGTCTCTTCGGGATTGGCCAGCACCTGCTTGGCGATGCCGTGCTCGATCTTGATGTCTTCGGCGTCGCGCGTGGGCGTGCGCAGGGCCATGGCGATATCGCTGGTGACCAGCTCGCCGGCCACCGGAATGATGGCGGTATGGCGGATGGCGCCCCCGGTGTAGATGGCGATGTCGGTCACGCCGGCGCCGATGTCCACCACCGCCACGCCGAGTTCCTTCTCGTCCTCGGTGAGCACGGCGTGGCTCGACGCCAGCGGGTGCAGCACCAGTTGCTCGACCTCCAGGCCGCAGCGGCGCACGCACTTGAGCACGTTTTCCGCGGCAGTCTGCGCCCCGGTGACGATGTGCACGTTCACCTCCAGCCGCACGCCGCTCATGCCCACCGGCTCTTTCACGTCCTGGCCGTCGATGATGAACTCCTGCGGCTCGACCAGCAGCAAGCGCTGATCCGCCGGAATGTTCACCGCCTTGGCGGTTTCGATCACGCGGGTGACGTCGGCCTGCGTGACTTCGCGATCCTTGATGGCCACCATGCCGTGCGAGTTCTGCCCGCGGATATGGCTGCCGGTGATGCCGGTGATCACATGGGTGATCTTGCAATCGGCCATCAGTTCGGCTTCCTTCAAGGCCGCCTGGATGGATTGCACCGTCGCCTCGATGTCCACCACCACCCCGCGGCGCATGCCCGCGGTCGGCGCCTGGCCCATGCCGACGATCTTGAAGCCCGCCGCCGGGTTGTCGCGATCGGCCAGCATTTCAGCCACCACCACCAGCACTTTGGAGGTGCCGATGTCCAGCGCCACCACCAGATCCTTGTAGTCCTTGGCCATATCAGTCTTTCCTCCCCGCGGGTTGCGGTGTCTTGTTCGTTGTCTTGTTCATGCCCGGCAGATCCACGCCTTGCAGATGCACGGCGAAACCGTTGGGATAGCGCAGATCGACGCTGTCGATGGACCGCCCGTAGCGGGCTTCGAGCTGCGGCATCAGGGTCATGAATTGTTTGAGTCGGGTCTGCGTCGCCGCGCTGTCGGGCGCACTGCCCAGGTCGATGCTCAGGCCCGAGCGGGTCTGCACGCTCCAGTTGCCGCCGCTGCCTTGCGCCAGCGTGGCGACGGTCTGATGAAATTCCTGCATCAAAGGCTGCAGCTTCTGGCTCATCTGCAAGACCTGCGCGCTGGTTCCCGCCGGGCCGCTGAGCTGCGGCAGACCCAGCCCCTGGACTTCGCCGAGGTTGGCGTTGAACGCCTGCCCCTGCGCGTTGACCAGTTGCGCCGCGCTGCCCGGCTCGCGCCAAATGGCCACCGGCTGCTGCGCCTGCAGCGTGACCGCCAGTTGCATCGGCCACAGCCGCTGCACCACCGCGGTACGCACCCACGGCAGGCTCTCGAACACCCGCTGCGCCTGGGCAAGATTGATGGTGAGGAAATTGCCCCGCAACTGCGGCAGGGCCTCGGCCCGTACCGTCACCGGGCTGATGCGCTGCAAGTCGCCCTGAAGCCGCACGGCGCGGATGTCCCACCAGTTGCGCTGCATCAGCCAGTGCCCGGCGACGAACAGGCAGCCGAGCGCCACCAGCCAGAACAGGGCACGCGAAGTGCCTTGCATCAGGCGGATGTCGAGCGGGAGCTCGCGCGGGGCGTAACTGCTCATCGGTCGCTCCTCCCGCTGCCGCCGGGCCGCCCCGAGGCGGGCTTTTCCCCCTCCCAACCTCCCCCACGGCGTGGGGGAGGAGTGTTTGCTCCCTCTCCACTTGTGGGGAGGGCCGGGGTGGGGATGGCCCCCTCGGGGGGCAGCGCAGGCGAAGCCGCAGCGTGGGGGTCAACCCCCTTATGCGGTTGATCGAGCGCCGCCATGCTGAGGATGAGCAGGCACAGATCGGCGTATTCCAGCCCGGCCACGCGCGCGGCCATGGGCACCAGTGAATGCGAGGTCATGCCGGGCGAGGTGTTGATCTCCAGCAAGAAGGGCTGGCGGTCGGTCGCGCGAATCATGACGTCGGCCCGCGCCCAGCCGCGGCAGCCCAGCGTGCGATAGCTGCGCAAGACCAGATCCTGAATGCGCGCTTCTTCGTCGGCAGGCAATTCGCTTGGGCAGATGTAGCGGGTGTCGTCGCTGAAATACTTGTGTTCGTAGTCGTAGTTGCCGCCGGGGGCGACGATGCGAATAAGCGGCAGCGCCCGCGCCTGATCGCCCGCGCCGATTACCGCGCAGGTCACTTCGTCGCCCTCGATGAACTGCTCCACCAGCACCCGGCTGTCGAAGCGTGCGGCTTCGAGATAGGCGGCTTGCACTTCGGCCTCGCTGTCGGCGCGCTTCAGACCCAGCGTGGAGCCTTCATGCGTGGCCTTGAAAATCAGCGGAAAGCCCAGCTCGGCCGCCGCCGCGCGAGCCTCGACAAGCGTGCCCACCTCGCGCCATTTGGGTGTGGACAGGTTCTCGAAATGCCACAGCCGCTTGGTCATGGCCTTGTCGATCGCCAGGGCCGAGGCCAGCACGCCCGGCCCGGTGTAGGGAATGCCGAGCAGTTCCAGCGCGCCCTGCACCGTGCCGTCTTCACCCCAGCGGCCATGTAGATTGATGAACGCGCGCTGCGCACCAAACGACTTGAGCGCCGCTAGGTCGTCCACCGATGGATCGAAAGCAAAGGCATCGACCCCGCGCGACTGCAGCGCGGCGAGCACGCCCTTGCCCGACATCAGCGATACCTCACGTTCGGCGGAAAGACCGCCCATGAGTACCGCGACCCGGCCCAGACCGCGCGGGTCGATTTGCGGCCAGGGGGTCATTGCGCGGTCTCCTTTGCCATCGCCACCACTTGAGCGGCCACACCGCCGATGGAACCTGCCCCCATGCAGATCAGTACGTCGCCCTCGCGCGCCATCTCCAGAATGGCCTGCGGCAGATCGGCCACGGCTTCGACGAACACCGGCTCGGTCTTGCCGGCCACGCGCACCGCACGCGCCAGGCTGCGACCGTCGGCCGCCACCAGCGGGGCTTCACCGGCGGAGTACACCTCGGCCAGCAGCACCGCGTCGGCCTCGCCGAGCACTTTCACGAAGTCTTCAAACAGATCGCGGGTGCGGGTGTAGCGATGCGGTTGAAAGGCGAGCACCAAGCGCCGCCCCGGAAAGGCGCCACGGGCCGCCGCCAGCGTGGCCGCCATTTCAACCGGATGGTGGCCGTAATCGTCGATCAGGGTGAAGTGCCCGCCGTGGTGAGCCGCCACTTCGCCATAGCGCTGGAAGCGCCGACCCACGCCGGTGAACCCGGCTAGCGCGCGCTGGATGGCGGCGTCGTCCACATTCAGTTCGGTGGCCACGGCGATGGCGGCCAGCGCGTTCTGCACGTTGTGCCGCCCCGGCAGGTTGAGCGTGACGGCCAGCGGCGGCAGTTGCACGCCGTTGCGGCGCAGCACGGTGAAGTGCATCTGCGCGCCCTCGGCCCGCACGTCGATGGCACGCACCTGCGCGTCTTCGGCAAAGCCGTAGCTAGTGATGGGCTTGGAAACAAACGGCATGATGCCGCGCACCGCCGCGTCGTCCACGCAGAGTACGGCCGCGCCGTAGAACGGCAGCCGGGCGATGAAATCGACGAAGGCATGGCGCAGCCGGGCCGGGTCGTGGCCGTAGGTGTCCATGTGGTCGGCATCGATATTGGTGACCACGGCCATCACCGGCAGCAGGTTGAGGAAGGAGGCGTCGGATTCGTCGGCCTCGACCACGATGTATTCGCCCTGCCCGAGCTTCGCGTTGACCCCGGCGCTATTGAGCCGTCCGCCGATCACGAAGGTCGGGTCTAGCCCGCCCTCGGCCAGCACACTGGCGACCAGACTGGTAGTGGTGGTCTTGCCATGCGTGCCCGCAATCGCAATGCCGCGCTTCAGGCGCATCAGCTCGGCCAGCATGACCGCGCGCGGCACCACCGGAATATGGCGCGCACGCGCCGCGAGCACCTCGGGGTTGTCGGCACGCACGGCGGTGGAAACGACCACGGCATCGGCATCCTGCACCTGAGCGGCGTCGTGCCCGATGGCCACGCGCAGGCCCAGCTCGCGCAGTCGGCGCACGGTGGCGCTCTCGCTCAGATCCGAGCCGCTGATGGCATAGCCCAGGTTGTGCAGCACTTCGGCAATGCCGCTCATGCCGGCGCCGCCGATGCCGACGAAATGAATTTTGCGAATGGCGTGTTTCATCGCCCTTGCCTTCCTGTTTCTTTGCTCGTCTCGCGTCCCGCCAGCAGGGCGTTGCAGCCCGCCACGACCGCCTTCACCGCATCCGGCCGCGCCAGGCCGCGTGCAGCCTGCGCCAGTTGCAGCAGGCGCGGGCGGTCCAGGCTTTGCAGCAGCTCGGCCAGCCCCTGCGCGCTCAGGTCGCGTTGTTGAATCAGCAGCGCCGCATCGCGGCCTGCGAGAAATTTCGCGTT
>NZ_NCKP01000074.1:0-14037 GCF_002282795.1 Thiomonas sp. 13-64-67 | reverse complement strand
GTGCTCTTGCAGCAGCAACCAGTCGGCCTCGGGCAACAGCTCGCGCAGCAGTTCGGGGGTGTAGAGATGGTCGGCGCGGCCCGGGCCGCCGGTGCCGTATTCGAGCTGTTTCACCGCGTAGCCCTGTACGCAGAGCAGGCCGCCGGTTTTGAGGGTGCGCCACAGGCCGGAGAACAGGCGCTCGCGCAGGGCCGGGTCGGCGAACTGCACGAAGATGGCGACGGCGGCATCGAATCGACCCGGCGCCCAGTCCCACTCGTCCACCGAGGCGACGTGAAAATCCACCGATACGCCGCGCTCCTGCGCCCAGCGGCGGGCTTTATCGACGGCGACGGGCGAGAGGTCGAACGCGGTGACGTGGTGGCCCTGCTCGGCCAGCCAGATGGAATTGCGGCCTTCGCCGTCGGCCGCGCTGAGAATGCGGCTGGAGGGCGCAAAACGCGCGGATTCGCGCACGAGAAAGGCGTTGGGCTCGGCGCCGTAGTGCAGGCCGGGTTTGGCGAAGCGGGCGTTCCAGGTTTCGCGCGGATCGGCAAAACTGCCGGCGGGCGGCGTGGCGGGAGTGTGCGAAGTCATGGCGGTATGGACTGATATTGGAAAAAGTAAAGCCGCAAAGCCGCCATTTTGCGCAGTTATTTGAGTTTTTGCCCGGCGCCGTCGAATACCGAAACCGTCACGGGAATGCCCTGGCGCACGCTTTCGCCCACGGTGCAAAACTGCTCGAACTGCATCAGCACGCGGTCGAGCCGATCCATGCCTTGCGCGGCAGCGCCCATGCGAATATCGACCGTGATGGACAGCACACGCAGGCGACCGGCTTCGTTGCGGCCGATTTCGCCCGTGGCGGTGGTGGTCAGCCCCTTGGGGTCGAGCTTGAATTTGCTCAGGGCGAAATACAGGCTGGAGCTCATGCAGTTGCCCACGGCAGCGAGCAGCAGGTGCGAGGGCGACGGCCCCGCGCCCGTACCCAGCGGCGGCGGCTCGTCGGTCAGAATGGTGGGGCGGTCGTCGGCAAAGTGCAGGTCGAACTGGTAGGCGTCGATCTGCTTGAGGGTGACGCTGGGGGGCTGTTTGTCGTCCATGAAAGCTCCTGAGTGAGACGCTGCCTGGCGTTGTGCAAGGCTGGCGAGAGGGCAGGCCGGTCCATTCTGCAACCAGACCGATGACGGTCAACTTTAATACCTGAGGCGCGACCCATCCCTTGACGGCGCCCTCTAATATGCGAGTTTCGCCGCGGCTTCTCTGCGGCTGACTGCTTCCGCTGCACCCCTAGCTGCACCTCTATCTTGGCAACCTCCGAAGAACTCTGGCTCAAGGCCCGCAAAAAAGATATCCGCCCGCAGCTCAATCGCGCCGTGGGGCTGGGGCTGTTTGCCGGCTGGCTGATCATCGTGCAGGCCTGGCTGCTGGCGCGGGTGGTGTCGGCGGTCATCACCCGCCATCAGCATCTCGCCGAGGTGTGGGGTTATCTGGCGGCGATGCTGCCGATTTTTGCGCTGCGTTTCGCGCTGATGCGGGCGTCTGAAAACGTAGCCTTCGAAGCCGCAGCGCAGGTGCGGCGCGATTTGCGCGGACGTCTTTACGAGCATTTGCAGGCGCTGGGGCCCTTGTGGCTCACGCGCCAGTCCAGTGGCGACATCGCCAACACCATCGTGACCGGCATCGACGCGCTCGAAGCCTATTACGCGCGCTACCTGCCCAATATGTCGCTCACCGCGCTGGTGCCGCTGTCGATTCTGGTGTTCGTGCTGCCGCAGGACTGGGTGTCGGGCCTGGTGCTGTTGTTGACCGCGCCGCTGATTCCGATTTTCATGATTTTGATCGGCAAGGGCACGGAAACCCTCAACCAGCAGCAATGGCAGCTGCTCTCGCGCATGAGCGCGCGGTTTCTCGATTCGCTGCAGGGGCTGACCACGCTCAAGCTGTTTGGCGTGAGCCGCCACGAGGCCGAGGTAGTGGCCGCGCTCACCGAGGAATACCGCATCGGCACCATGAAGGTGTTGCGGGTGGCGTTTCTGTCTTCTGTGGCGCTGGAATTCATGTCCACCATCAGCATTGCGATGGTGGCGGTTTTTATCGGTTTTCGCCTGTTTTACGGTGAGATGCAGTTTTTTAACGGCTTTTTCGTGCTGCTTTTGGCGCCCGAGTTTTATCTGCCGCTGCGCAATATGGGCACCTTCTACCACGCCCGCATGGAGGCGATCGGCGCTGCGCAAAACTTGCTCAAGCTGCTCGACACCCCGATTCCGCCGCACGCCCAGACCACTGGCGGCACGCAGAAATTGGACGCGGGGCAAGAGGTGCGGATTCGCTTTGACGCCGTGACGGTGCGCCACGCCGCCGATCTGCCGCCCGCGCTCGACGCGGTGAGCTTTGCCGCCCTACCACGCGGCCTCACCGCGCTGGTGGGCGCCAGCGGCGCGGGCAAGAGCACCGCGCTACATGCGCTGATGGCGCTGGTGCAGCCCGAGGCCGGGCGCATTCTGGTGAATGAAACGCCGCTGACCGCGCTCGACGCCACCGACTGGCTGCGGCATGTGGCCTGGGTGCCGCAGCGTCCGCATGTGTTCGAGGGCACGGTGCGCGACAACATCGCGCTGGGCCAGTCCGACCCGCCGCAGGAGGCGGTGGAGCGCGCCGCCCGCGCGGCGCAGGCGCATGACTTCATCGCCGCGCTGCCGCAGGGCTACGACACCCCGCTGGGCGAGCGCGGTCTGGGCTTGTCGGGCGGACAGGTGCAGCGTCTGGCGCTGGCGCGGGCGCTGCTCAAGCCAGCAAAGCTGGTGCTGCTCGACGAAGCCACGGCGCAGCTCGACGCGCAGACGCAGGCGCAGGTCGGCGAGGCCATTCTGGCCCTGGCAAAAGAGCGCTGCGTCATTCTTGCCGCGCACCGCCTGAGCACGGTGCTGCAGGCCAACCATGTGGTGGTGCTCGAAGCCGGACGCGTGATCGAGCAGGGCGCGCCCGCCGATCTGCTGAGGGCCGACGGCGCCTTTGCCCGGCTGGTGCGCGCCCACGAGCCCGCTGTTCAGGAGCAAGCCTGATGCGCTGGAACCCGCTGCCGCCCGATTTCGATCTGCCCCAGGCGCGCGCCGATTTGAAGCGGCTCGTCGGTTTGTTTGCGCCCTACCGCAACTGGATGCTGTGGGGCGCGCTCGCCGCGCTGCTCACCCTGCTGGCCAATGTGGCGCTGATGACGGCCTCGGGCTGGTTCATCGCGCAGATGGCGCTGGTCGGCCTGGTGGGCGCGGCGATGGATTACTTCACCCCGGCCGCCTTCATCCGCGGCATGGCCATCACCCGCACTGCCGGACGCTACATCGAACGCCTGATCACGCACGAGGCCACCTTCCGCCTGCTGCAGGAACTGCGGGTGTGGTTCTACCGGCGGCTGGAGCCGCTGGCCCCGGCGCGGCTGCAAGAGCTGCGCAGCGCCGACCTGAGCAGCCGCCTCATCAGCGACATCGACGCCCTCAACCACCTCTATCTGCGCGTGCTCGTTCCCGTGGGCGTGGCGCTGTTGGGCGGCGCGCTCATTCTGGGCATGATGGCGCTCTACAGCGGGCGGGTGGCTGCGTCCACCCTCTTGTTCCTGCTGCTCGCCGGGGTGGCCGTGCCCCTGCTCACCTTCCGTCTGGGGCATGGCCCGGGGCGGCGGCTGGTTGCGCTGCGCGCCGAATTGCGCAGCGCCGCAGTCGATGGCTTGCAGGGGCTGGGCGAGCTGCGCGTTTATGGCGGGGTGGCGCGGCAGGCGCAGCGCATCGACGCGCTGACCGAGGCCATGATCGGCCAGCAACGCCAGCTCAGCCGCGCCACCGGCCTGTCACAAGGGCTGCTGGGGCTGTCGGCCAATCTGGCGATGTGGTGTGCGCTGTTGCTGGCCATTCCGCTGGTGACCGATGCGTCCATCACCCCGGCCGAACTGCCGATGCTGGCGCTATTTGTGCTCTCCAGTTTCGAGGCGGTTTTGCCGCTGCCGCTGGCGCTGCAAATGCTGGGCGAGACCTTGGCGGCGGCGCGGCGGGTGTTCGGCATTCTCGACGCCCGGTCGCAGGTGGAGGAGCCCGCCGACATGCCAGTGCCGCAGTGGGAGCGTGCCGACGTCGAGATCGACGGCCTGCGGCTGCGCTACCCCGGCGCGCGCGGCGAGGCGGCCTGGGCGCTCGACGGCCTGAGCCTGCAGCTGCGCGCGGGCGAGCGCGTCGCCCTGGTCGGCCCCAGCGGCGCGGGCAAGAGCACGCTGGTACAGGCGCTGCTGCGGTTCTGGGACTATCAGGAGGGAAGCGTGCGCATCGGCGGCCACGACCTGCGCGCCTGGCCGGGCGAGGCGCTGCGCGCGCACATCGCCGTGGTGTCGCAAGACACCTATCTATTCAACACCACCATCCGCGACAACCTCATGCTGGCCAAACCCGAGGCCACGGAGGACGAAGTGATCGCGGCGTGCAAGGCGGCGCAGTTGCACGACTTCATCGCCGCGCTGCCCGAGGGGTATGAAACCTGGGTGGGCGAGGCCGGCATGCGGCTGTCGGGCGGACAGGCGCGGCGCGTGGCCATCGCCCGCGCGCTGCTGCGCAACGCGCCGCTGCTCATTCTCGACGAACCCACCGAGGGCCTGGACGCGCTGACCGAGCGCGATCTGCTGCGCGACCTGGTGCAACTGATGCAGGGCCGCACCGTGCTGCTGATCAGCCACCGCATCGCCGCGCTGCCCGCTGCGGTCGACCGGGTGCTGGTGATGGAAGCCGGCCGGGTGGTGGAGGCCGGCGCGCCCGCCGAGTTGCTGGCGCGGCAGGGCGGCGCCTTCCGCGCGCTGCACGACGCGCTGTAAATCGGCTCAGGTCATGCGCGGCAACAGCCCGCGCAGGCTCAATCCGTCTTCGCTCAGCGCGGTGGCGATGGCCAGGCGCAGGGGGCCGATGCGGCTGGAGGCATCGAGCACCAGTCGGCGCACCAGACGGGCCGGGCCGCGGTCGTCGGTGTAGAGCGTGGCAATGGCTTGCGTGGCCAGATACAGCGGGCGCGTCGCGCGGCGATGCGCCGCCTCGAAGCGCTGCAGACGCTCGGGCGCGGCGATGTCGGTACCCGCGCGCGAGGCAGCCAGAATTTCGCGCGACAGCAGATCGACGCCGTGCAGACCGAAGTTGAAGCCGTGCGCGGTGACAGGGTGCATGCCCACGGCGGCGTCGCCGATCAAGGCGAAACGCGGCGCGACGAAGCGCTGGGCATAAACCCCGACCAGCGGATAGGTGTGACGGCTGCCCGCGCGTTTCATTTCGCCCAGACGACCCTGGTAGCGCCGGGTGATGTCGCGCTCGAAGTCGGCGTCGGGCAGCTCCAGCAAGGCCTGCATCTCATGCTGCGGCAGGGTGAGCACCACGGACGAGAGGTGTTCGGACAAGGGCAGCAAGGCCAAGGTCTGGCCGATGCCGAACCATTCCCACGCGGTGTGGTGATGCGGCTGCTCATGCTGCATGCGGCACACCAGCATGGTCTTGCCGAAGTCGTGCGAGTCGGCCCCGATGCCCATCTTGCGGCGGGTTTCGGAAAACCGGCTGTCGGCGGCGATCAGCAGCTTCGCCCGGAGAGTCTGGGCCGGGGCAGCGGCCGCCGCTGCCTGCGCCGGCTCGAGGTCGAGCTCAACGCCCTGCGCATCGGTGCGCACCGCGCCCAGACGGGTCTGGTCGAACAGGGTGTATTCGCTTTGGCCCTGCACCGCAGCCCAGACCGCGCGGCGGATTTGCTGATTGGGCACGAGGGCGCCGAGCTGGGTTTTGCCGCGCAGCGGCGATACGCGCATGGGATGCGGATCGTTGCCGTTGAGCACCACGGCGTGTTCGAGCGGAAACACCTGATCGGGCGCGATATGGTCGAACACCCCGGACTCGCGCAGGGTGCGCAGGGTGCGCAGGCTGAGCGCAATTTCGCGGCCGTCGAAAGGGGGGTCGGCCAGCGCGGCCGCGCTTTGCTGCTCGACGAGGGCGATGCGCAGGCCGCTGCCAGCCAGCGCCCGCACCATGGACAGACCGGCCGGGCCGGCGCCGATGATGGCGAGATCGAACGTCATGTCAAAGTCCTGTGAAGCGGTCATAAAGAAAGTTTGTCCAGTGTTTACAGCCGCGCCATTTCCAGCTGCGCTTCACCATACACCGCGCGCGCCAGCACCCGCAACGCCGCGCGCAAACCCTCTTCGAGCACCGGGTGATAGAAGGGCAGGGTGAGCAGTTCGGCCACGGTCATGTTGCGCTGCAGGGCCAGGGCCAGCAGATGCCCCAGATGCTCGGCGCCGGGCACGCACATCTCCGCCCCCAGTAGTTTGCCGCTGCCGGGCTCGGCGTACACATGCAATTGTCCGGCCGCGCGCAGCATGGCCATGGCGCGCGCCTGCTGGGCGAAGTTGAACCCGCCGGTAGCAAACGACCGCCCCTGCAACGCCTGCCAGGTCTGGCCGACCACGGCAATCTGCGGGTCGGTGAAGGCAATCGCCAGCGGCACGCGGCGGCGAAAGCGCGCCGCTCCGTGCAGGGCATTGAAGGCGGCGATGAAGCCTTCGTCGGACGCCTCGTGCAGCACTTGCAGCTCGCCGTTGACGTCGCCGGTGAAATACACCGGCAGGTCGCCGATCTGCAGGGTGTTGCGGTCGAAGTCGGGTAGGCCGCGGGCGTCGAGCGGCACGCCCAGCGTTTGAAGCCCAAGGCCGTCGGTGTTGGTGCGCCGCCCCATGGCTGCCAGCACGGCATCGACCTCGACCGGGCTTTCGCCGTTGTCCACGATCAGCGTGCCCGCAGCCCCTTCGCGCAGATCGACGGCGCGGCCCAGATGGAGAGGAAATTCGGCGCCGATGCGGTGTTGCGCCTCGGCCTGGATGACCGGATCGGTCAACGGCCCGAGGCTTTCGCGCAGCTCGAAGCCGTGCACGTCCAGGCCTAGCCGTGCCAGCGCCTGCCCCAGTTCGAGGCCGATCACCCCCAGCCCGACCACGGCGATGCGGCGCGGCAGATCGGGGCGCTCGAACAGGTCGTCGGTTGTGAGAATGCGGTTGCCAAACGCCCGCCACGCCTGCGGCACGACCGGACGGCTGCCGGTGGCGATGAGAATGCGGTCGGCGGTGATGACCTCTTCGCGTCCGTCGTCGTGGGTGACGATGACGCGACCCGGCCCGTCGAGCCGGGCCCGCCCGGCGATGTTCTGCGCAGGCTGCAGGCTGTGGGTCGCGCCCATCACCCCGGCCACGCGCGCATCGCGGTAGTCGCGCACCCGCTGCAGCACGGCGGGCAGAAGCCCACGCGGGCGCAGGTGGTGCCGTAGGGGCCGTGGTTGATGATGACAAAGTCGTCGGTGTGCTTGCGCACCTGCGACAGCGCGGTGAGCCCGGCTGTGCCGGCGCCAAGGATGGCGATATGAACGTGACGCACGGAGGAACTCCGGTGAAGAGGACTGCGCGCCAGTCTATCGGCGCGGCTTGACGCCCGTTTTGGGCAGGGTCAAGCCGCGCGGTGCAAAACACTTCAGGTGTGATCGTGCACGGCGGCGTGCTCGGCCTCGGCGTGCACCATGGCGAGCATGGCATCGCGCTTGTCGGCGGTGCCGAACATCGGGCTGGTGCCCACCACCTGATGGTTGGCCGCCTTCAGCGTGAAGTAGGCACGGCCGTCGCTGGCGACCTGTTTTTCAAAGCGCTCGGGCAGCACGCTGTTCTTTTTCACCGAGGCCATGCCATTCTCTGCGGAGGCCTTGCTCTCGTAGTGCTCGCTGCTCAGCAGCGTGCCGCCATCGGCCGCTTTGAGCGAAAAGTGGAACTGACCTTTTTCGTTTTTGTGCAATTCAAAGCTGACTGCCATAGAGAACTCCTGGATGGGTAAGTCGAAGCCGGGCGACGCAGGCGCTTGTCAGGCAACGCGCGCCGAGGGACGAATGGGAACAGGGGCAGGGACGAAGCCTCCCCGCACGCCCCGAATGGTCGGCGCGTTCTGTGACAAATGCAAGACTTGCGACCCAACTTTTGACAATAGTTGACAGATCGGCCGCGTATTGGGGGTCGATCAGCCGAGGGTGGATCAGCCGGCCTGCTGCTCCAGCGCGAAATGCGCCCCATTGAATTGTCCGAGCACCCCGGTCAACCAGGGCAGCACCTCGCGCAAGGTGGCGTGCAGCGTCCACGGCGGGTTGATGAGGAACATGCCGCTGCCCAGCAGGCCGAAGCCACTGGCGTCGGGTTCGCGCACCTGCATGCGTACATCGAGCCAGTCGGCCTGGCCTGCGATGCGGCGCAGCTGTTGCGGCAGCAGGTGCGACTCGCGCCGCTGCAGCACCGGGTACCACACCGCATAGGTGCCGACGGCAAAGCGCTGCAGCGCGTCGCTGACCGTGTTGCGCAGCGCGGCGTAATCGGTCTTGAGTTCGTAAGACGGATCGAGCAGCACGACGGCGCGGCGGTCTTGCGGCGGCAGCAGGCTTTTGAGGGCGACAAAACCGTCGGCGCAGCGCACCTGCACCCCTGGCTGCGCGCCGAAGGTGGCGTCGAGCACGCGGTGATCGGTGGGATGCAGCTCGAACAGCCGCAGCTTGTCTTGCGGCCGCATGAGCTGGTGGGCAATGGCGGGCGAGCCCGGATAATAAAGAAGGTGGCCGCCGGTGTTGAAGGCACGGATCTGCGCGAGATAGTCTTGCACCGCCTCCGGCGCGTCCTTGCGGTTCCAGAGGCGCTCGATGCCCTCGGCGTACTCGGCATTTTTTTGCGCAGAGGCTTCGTGCAGCGGGTAACCCCCGGCGCCCGCGTGGGTGTCGATCACCCAATAGGGTTTTTCTTTGCGGTTCATGTGCCGGAGCACCTGCACCAGCACCAGATGTTTGAGCACGTCGGCGTGGTTGCCGGCGTGAAAGGCGTGTCGGTAGGCGAGCATGTGTGCACTGTAGCCGCTGACGGGCCGGGGAGAAATCCTGCGGCACAATGCCGTTCTGAATCTGCGGCGCGTCTTGCTGCGCCGCTCCACCCTGCACCGCCATCATGTCCTCCCCTTCTCCTGCAACCGCTTCCGCGCCAAGTGCGCTCCCCAACGCGCTCGACTTCATCCGTTTCGCCGTCGACAGCGGCGTGATTGCCTTTGGCGACTTCACCACCAAGGCGGGGCGGCAGTCGCCCTATTTTTTCAACGCCGGTTTGTTCAACGACGGCGCCATGCTGGCGCGGCTGGCGCAGTTTTATGCGCGCGCGCTGCTGGAGAGCGGCGTGACGTTCGACATGCTGTTCGGCCCGGCGTACAAGGGCATTCCGCTCGGCGCGGTGGTCGCGGTGGAACTGGCGCGACTGGGCCGCAATGTCGGCTTCGCCTACAACCGCAAGGAAGCCAAGGATCACGGCGAGGGCGGCAGCACCGTGGGCGCGCCCATCCGCGGCCGGGTGGTCATCGTCGATGACGTCATTTCCGCGGGAACGGCCACGGGCGAATCGGTGCGGCTGATCCGCGCGGCCGGGGCGGAACCCGCCGCCGTGCTCATCGCGCTCGACCGCCAGGAGAAGGCTGCAATTCAGGGTCGCACCCTCGATGTTTCGGCCGTACAGCACGTCAGCCACGAGTACGGGCTGCCGGTCATTTCCATCGCCAATCTCGACAGCCTGCTCGCCTATCTGGCCGACAGCGGCCACCAAGAGCTGGCGCGCTGGCGGCCCGCGGTACAGCAGTACCGCGACACTTACGGGGTCTGACACAGCACGCAAGAGTCGCGAACGAATCCGCCATGACCCTCAAGCTGCGCGCGCCGCTCGGCATCTCTTTTTCCGCGCTGCTGCTGTGGAGCTTTGCGCTGGTGGGGCTGCCGCTGCTCATCGGGCTATCGGTCACGGCGTATCTGTTCGATCAGGTGGCCACGCAGGCGCGCAGCTCGGTGGCCGTGGCGGTGCAGCTCACGCGTACCTCACGCCAGATCGCCCAGGACATCGACAACCTGCAGCGGGCCAGCGGCCAGTGTCTGGTGTTGCAGGACGCCGCGCTGTGCAGCGGCGTGCGGCAGGCGCATGAGGCCTATGTACAAGATGCCGCGCAACTCCAGGCCATGCCGCTGCCGCCCGACCAGCAGCACACCCTCTACAGCCTGAACACGCAGGAAGCGGCGCTGTTCGCCGGGGTCATGGCCTCGGGCAAGGTGAAGGATGGCGCCCGGGTGTTCAACGCGCTCAACCCGCAATTCGACGCCATGCGCCTGTCGGCCGACAGGCTGATCAACCACAGCAACGGCCTGGTCGATGCGCTGGAAGCGCGGCTGCTGCAGGTCTCCAACCGCGTGTGGTCGGTGCTGGGCTGGCTGGCGCTGGCCAGCGTGAGCCTGTCGGTCTGTCTGGCGCTGCTGTTCTCCTGGCTGCTCAGCCAGCCCTTGCGACAGATCAAACGCTCCATCCGCCGTCTGGGCGAAGGGCAGCTCGATCAGGCGCCCAGCGTGGCCGGGCCGCGCGATCTGGTCGATCTGGGCGTGCAACTCGACTGGCTGCGCCGCAGGCTGGCCGATCTGGAGGCGCAGAAAATCCAGTTGCTGCGGCATGTGTCGCACGAACTCAAGACCCCGCTGGCCTCGATGAAAGAGGGCGTGGACTTGCTGGCCGAAGGCGTGCCCGGCCCGCTCAACGCCGAGCAGCAGTCGATCACCCGCATCATGCGCGGCAATGTGCGCGACCTGCACCACCGCATCGACAGCCTGATCCATTACGACAGCGCGCTGCATCACCCCGAACCGCTGCAGATCGGCCCGGTGAAGCTGCGGCTATTGCTCGCCAGTTTGATCCGCCGCAATCATCTCACGCTGCGGGCGAAGGGCGTGCATGTGGAGTGCGGCTGTGCTGCGCTACAAGTGCAGGGCGACCGCGCCAAGCTGGAAAGCCTGTTCGAGAACCTGCTGGTCAACGCCATCCGCTTCAGCCCGCAGGGCGGCCGAATCGGATTCGACGCCAATCGGGTCGAAGGCGGCGTTGAAATCTGCGTCAGCGATCAGGGCCCGGGCGTGGCGCCGGAAGACCGCAAGCAGTTGTTCCAGCCGTTTTTCCAGGGCCGCAACCAGCCGGCCAGCGCCTTGCGCGGCACCGGGCTCGGTCTGGCCCTGGCGCGGCAGTACGCCCAGATGCACGGCGGCACCTTGGAGCTCGCGCCCCACCCCGGCCCCGGCGCGGTGTTTCGCGTGTTTCTTCCAGACCAAGCTCAAAATCCGGTATGACCTTGCCACGTTTTCTACGCCAACGCTTCATTCTTCCCCTCGCGCTGCCGCTCGCGCTGACGTCCTGCGCCGAACTGCCGCGGTTGGCTCAAATGGCCGCACCAACGACCTCCGGCTCGGCCCCGACCGATCGCCTCGACGAAACCACCCTCGACCGCCTGCTGCGCGACACCCCGCAGACCGCGGGCCCGGCGCTGCAGAGCCAGACGGCGCGGCTGCTGGCGCTGGGCAAGCGGCGCGGGGTTGCCGAACAACTGCAGCTCGCCATGCTGTTGCTGGCGCGCGGCGATGCGGGCGACGCCGAACTTGCACAGAATTTGCTTGAAGGTGTGCGAGCCCGCGCTGACGATGTGCCGATGCGCAACTTCATCACCCTGCTGCAGCGCGATGCCGCGCAGCAACTCGCCCTGCAGCAGGCGCAGAAAAACGTCCAGGCCCTGCAAAAGCAGATCGACCAGATCAAATCGCTGGAGACCCAGCTTCAGAACCGCAGCCGCTGATCCCACCCCATGCCCGCAACCGTTCTTCTGGTGGATGACGACCCCGACCTGCGCCAGCTGCTGGCCATCCGTCTGCGCTCGGCCGGTTATGCGCCCGTCACCGCCGCCAGCGGCGCCGAGGCGCTGGGCAGCCTGGCGGCCAGCCGCCCCAGCGCGGTCATTACCGATCTGCGCATGGACGGTATGGACGGGCTGTCGCTGTTCGAGCACATCCGCGCGCAAGACCCGTCGCTGCCGGTCATCATCCTCACCGCCCACGGCACCATTCCCGACGCGGTGGACGCCACGCAGCGCGGCGTGTTCGGCTTTCTGACCAAGCCGTTCGAAGCGCGCGAGCTGCTTGCTCTGCTGGAGCGTGCGATCGCGCTGCAGCCCAAGCAAGCCGCCGCGCCCTCGCCCAAGGACGAAGCCTGGCGCGCCGACATTCTCACCGCCAGTCCGCGCATGCTCGCACTGCTGTCCGAAGCCGGACTGGTGGCGCGCAGCGAGGCCAGCGTGCTCATTCGCGGCGAGTCGGGCACCGGCAAGGAAATGCTGGCCCGCGCCATTCACCGCGCAAGCCCCCGGCAGGCCGGGCCGTTCGTCGCCATCAACTGCGCCGCCATTCCCGAAACCCTGCTCGAATCGGAGCTGTTCGGTCATGCCAAGGGTTCGTTCACCGGCGCCAGCCAGGCGCAGACCGGGCTGTTCCAGCAGGCCAGCGGCGGCACGCTGTTTCTCGACGAAATCGGCGATATGCCGCTGCCGCTGCAAGTCAAGCTGCTGCGCGTGCTGCAAGAGCGCCAGGTGCGCCCGCTGGGCGCGGCGCAGGCGGTCGATGTGGACGTGCGCATCGTCTCCGCCACCCACCGCGATCTCGACGCCGCCATCGCGCTCGGCCAGTTTCGCGACGACCTGTATTACCGCCTCAATGTCGTCACCCTGCACCTGCCGCCGCTGCGCGAACGGCGCGAAGACATCGCCATGCTGGCGCAGCATGCGCTGAAGATTCTCACCCCCCGGCTGCACCGGCGCATCACCGGCTTCACGCCCGACGCGCTCGATCTGCTGCAACAACAAGACTGGCCCGGCAATGTGCGCCAGCTCATGAACGTGGTCGAGCAGTGCTGCGCGCTGAGTACCACCAGCCGCATACCGGCCACCTCGGTGACGCGGGCGCTGCGGCTCAAACCCACCACCCTGCTGCCTTTCGCCGAAGCCCGCGAACAGGCGGCTGGCGCAACGCAACCGCACCGAGTTCTATCGCCTGCTCGGCAAGCACCATCTCGACCCGGCGCAGTTCAAAGCCGCTGCCGAAGAAGCGCCGCCGCAAAGCTAGTGCATTGGTGCACGCTATCTGGAACATAAAACCGCGTCTTTGACGCCAGGGCTGCGTTGCAAATCCGCGCGATACCTTCGGGTATCGCTGTGGTTTGCGCCTTGCCCTGACGCCAAATCCATCATTTTTATTCGTTCCATCAAGCATGCACCACTGCACTAGGGCTTGTCGCCCCGTCGCCCATCCGCGACAAAAATCATTCGATAAATCAAGGCGTTGAAAAAACACCGGGCAATCCGTCGCCGCTGCCCGACGCTTTTCTTGGGCAAATCGGCCGTTTGTCGCTGATTTGTGTGATTTTTTCCCTCACTCCCTCTGAAAGCACCCCGGTGGCACAGGGTTTGCACTAGGACTCCGCGCAGATCGCATCCGATCGATCCGCCCCCAACCGGAGAATCCTCATGCACACCCTCCCTTCCCCCGCCGCCCCGCACACCGAACTCGCCCTGGCCCGGTTTCACGCCATGCAGCGCCAGCTGCATGGCCTCGCCGCGCAACTGCGGGCGCTTTACCAGCCCGATCCGCTGGCCCGGCTGCAGCGCCAGCAGGCGCACGACCTCGACCTTCTGCAACGCGAGTTTGACGACAACGCCTTGGGCGCATCCCCGCGCCCGATCCACCCGTCCGGGCCGCGGCGCTGACTCGCCCCTGCCCCCACCTCACCCTGACAGGAGCACTGCCATGTTCACCATCGACTGGTCTGTATTCACCCCTTATTCCGCCCTTGCAGGCGGCGCGTTGATCGGCGCCGCAGCGGGCGCGCTCGCCTTAGGCGGCGGCAAGATCGCGGGCATCAGCGGCATTCTGGGCGGCTCGCTCAGCGACGCTCTGGCCGCGCGTCGCCCGGCCTCGTGGCGGCTGAGTTTTCTCGTCGGCGTGCTCGCGGCTTCGGTACTGTGGGCGCTGTCGATGCCCCTGCCCGGCGCGCAATTCGAGGCGCCCTGGGGGCTGCTGCTCGTCGGCGGTCTGCTGGTGGGGGTGGGCGCGCGGCTGAGTTCGGGCTGCGCCAGCGGCCAC
>NZ_NCKP01000073.1:0-14172 GCF_002282795.1 Thiomonas sp. 13-64-67 | reverse complement strand
TCGCCCGCGCGCAGGTGCGCAGCGATGCGCGCCAGGGCTGCGGTGTAGTCCGCCTGCGTGATGCCGGGCTGCAGAGCGGCCACGCCGCAGGGCTGGCCACCATCGAGGCTGGCGCTTTGCGCTTGGAGCCACTGCTGCGTTTGGGCGGCGGTCATGCGCGTGGCCGCATCGAACGCCAGCGCCTCGACCAGAGGGGTGGCCAGAGGGGCGTGCACGGGCAAGCCAGCCAGCGCTTGCGCGGCTTCGTAATGGACGAGCAAGGCGACCTGACGCCCAGCGTTCAATGCGTCTTCGATCTGCTGAAAAGCACCTTCGACTTGCTCTGCCTGCCACGCCTGCCAGCGCGCCACCGGCTGCTGGTACAGGGGGAAACCCCTGTGACAGGTGGGCGACAAATGCGACGTTTTGTCGCGCTTGTGGCGCAACAGGCATTCCTACAGTGAGACCGTCGTTTTTGGCAACGGTTTGAATCCATCGCTTTCAATTGTCCATGCAAACATCTTTCTGTCCTCCGTCAAGCTCGCGTCTGTCGCGCACCGCTCTTTCAATCGCCCTGAGTGCCGCACTGGCGGCGCTGTGCGCCAGCAACGTCCAGGCCGCCGAGACCGCCCTGCCCGAAGTCGTCGTCTCGGGTGCGGCCGCTGGCGCGCAGTCCTGGGCGCAATGGCAAAGCGCCATCGATCTGGCCCAGCGTCGCGCCGCAACGAATGACACCGCCAGCCTGCTGCTGGGCATTCCCGGCCTGTCGGTCAACGCGGCGGGCGGCGTCTCCGGGCTGCCGCAGTACAACGGCCTGTCGGACGACAACCTCGACATCCAGCTCGACGGCATGGGGCTGATCGCCAGCTGCCCCAACCATATGAACCCGGTGCTGTCTTACGCCTCGCCGTCGCAGGTGCAGAGCATCACCGTGTATCCGGCGGGCATGGTGCCGGTGTCGGTCGGTGGCGACGCCATCGGCGGCGCCATCGAGGTGAAAACCCGCGCGCCACAATTTGCCCCGGCCGGGCAGGCGTCGATCTCCGGCGGCGAGGTCAGCGCGGGCTATGCCAGCAACGGCGCTGCGCGCAGCCTCGGGCTGAACGCTTATTACGGCACGCCGTCGTTCGCCATCGCCTACGACGGCGCACTGACCAAGGCCGATGACTACTCCGCCGGGGGCGATTTCAAAACCTTTACCTCCACCGGCCGCCCGGGGCAGAGCCTCGCGCGCGACGTCGTCGGCTCCACCGCCTACGACGTGCGCAACCACACCCTGGGGCTGGCGTGGAAGGGCAGCGATCAATTGTTCGAAATCGGTCTGGGCTATCAGGACGTGCCGTATCAGCTCTACCCCAACCAGCGCATGGACATGCTGGGCAATACCGAAAAACGCATCAATCTGCACTGGCTCAAGCAGTTCGGCTGGGGCTCGCTCGATGCGCGCGCCTACCATGAAACCGTCGATCACTTCATGGACTTCGGCGCAGATAAACGCTTCTGGTACGGCAGCCAGACCATGCAGGGCAGCGTGGGCGGCTATCCCTGCAGCCCGCTGTCGCCCACCTGCGCCGCCGGCATGCCGATGTATAGCCAAAGCCGCACCACCGGGGTGAAGCTGCAGGCAAGCATCGATCTGTCGGCGCAAGACGTGTTGCGCACCGGAGTCGAGCTGCAGCGCTATCACCTCGACGACTACTGGACGCCTTCGGGCGGGATGATGTGGCCCGGCACCTTCCTCAACGTCAACGACGGCAAGCGCGACCGCATCGGCGTGTGGGGCGAATGGCAAAAGCAGCTCAGCGCGCAATGGCAAACCCTGGCGGGGCTGCGGGTGGAGCGCGTGCGCACCGATGCCGGGCCGGTGCACGGCTATGCCAACAGCAATGGCATGGGCACGATGATGAACTACCAGTTGCGCGACGCCACGGCGTTCAACACCATCGACCGCGCGCGCACCGACACCCATGTCGATGCCTCGCTGCTGTCGCGCTGGACGCTCTCGCCCGAGCAGGATCTCTCGGTAGGCCTGAGCCACACCACTCGCTCACCCAACCTCTACCAGCGCGATCCCTGGAGCACCTGGTCGATGGCTGCGGTGATGAACAACTTCGTCGGCGACGGCAACGGCTACATCGGCAACCCCAATCTCAAGCCGGAAAAAGCCACCACCCTGTCGGCCAGCTTCGATCTGCACAGCGCCGACCGCGCTTGGACGTTCACCGCGCAACCGTTCTACACCCATGTCAGCGATTACATCGACGCGGTGCAGTGGAACGCAATGGCCAACGCGCCGCAAGCCACGCCACTGAAAAACCAGTTCGTCGTCCTCAAATATGTCAACCAGACCGCGCGGCTGTACGGGCTGAATCTCTCGGGCAAGATGCCTTTGGACAACGGCGCGCTCGGCCGGCTGGGGTTGCAAGGCGTGGTGAACTACACCCGCGGGGAAAACACCACCACGGGAGACAACCTCTACGCCATCATGCCGCTCAACGCCCGGCTCAGTCTCACGCAGCAGTTGGGCGGATGGAACAACGCGCTGGAATGGGTGCTGGTCAAGGCCAAGACACAGGTTTCCGCCGTGCGCAATGAAATCCCGACCGGCGGCTACGGCCTGCTCAACCTGCGCACCAGCTACAGCTTCAAGCAAGCGCGGGTCGATTTCGGCATCGACAACCTGCTCGACAAGTTCTACGCCCTGCCCACCGGAGGTGCCTACGTCGGCCAGGGCACGACCATGTCGATCAACGGCCTGCCCTGGGGCATTGCCGTGCCGGGGCCGGGACGCTCGGTGTACGCGCGGGTGGGGGTGAAGTTCTAAGCTGCCCGGATGGCGTTGAACCCGGATTTTCCATGAGGACACGGGATGATGGCGCGGCGGATTGGGGATGGATTCGGCCCTGCGCGACAAGCCCATAGCCCGAGCTATGGGCGCGAAGCGCGGGGGCGAAGACGCCTCAAGCCGTCCGCCAGCGCCCGTGTAGGGGCAAAGCCCCGCCGAATGGGAAATCCGGGTTGAAATAGCATTGCCTTTTTGCGCCGCCCCTGAAAACCGGGGCGGCTGTTCCCTCACAAGGCTTTGCTCGCATGCACACCACCCGCAGAAGTTTTATCTCCACCCTGGCCGGTGGCTTATTGCTCGGCGCCGCGCCAGTGCATGCGCGGCAGATTCCCACCGTCAAGCTCGCTTTCATCGACCCGCTCACCGGCCCCTTCGCCGCAGTAGGGCAGAACCAGTTGCAGAGTTGGCAGTTCGTGGCCGACCGGGTCAACCGCGGCAACACCGCCGGGGTGCGCTTCGAGATCGTGCCGTTCGACAACAAGGGCGCGGTGCAAGATACGGTCAATGCACTGCAGGCCGCGGTGGATCAGGGCATCCGCTATGTGTTGCAGGGCGACGGATCGGGCGCGGCGATTGCGCTCTCTAAAGCGGTGAGCCGTCACAACACCCGCCATCCCGGCAAGGAAGTGCTCTATCTCAACTACGCCGCGGTCGATTCCGCACTGACGGGCAGTGACTGCAGTTTCTGGCACTTTGCGCTGCAGCCCAGCGTGCCCATGACCCTGCAGGCGATGACCGACGACATCCGCAACCGGCCGCAGATCAAGCGCGTCTATCTCATCGAGCAAGACTATTCCTTCGGCCATCAGGTGGCGAAGTACGCCCGCGAAATGCTGGCGCTCAAACGACCCGACATCCAGATCGTGGGCGAAGATTTCGTGCCCCTCGGGCAGGTCAAAGACTTTTCGCCCTATATCGCCAAGGTGCAGGCCGCCAAGGCCGACTGCATCATCACCGCCAACTGGGGCCCCGACCTCACCCTGCTCATCAAGGCGGCGCAGCAAGGCGGGCTCAAGGCCGATCTCTACACCTTCTACGCCAGCAGCCTGGGCGCGCCCAGCGAGATCGGCCCGCACGACGCCGGGCGTGTCAAGCTGGTCTATTACAGCAACCCCAATCTGCCCGGCGTGCTGCAAAGCCTGCAAAAAGGTTTCCGCGACAAGTACAAGCAAGACTTCTCGGTACCCGCCACCTACACCGGCTTGGCCTTGCTCACTGCCGCCATGACCAAGGCGCACAGCACCGAGCCGCTGAAAGTCGCCAGCGCGATGGAAGGGCTCAAGTTCCACACCTTCAACGGCGAGGTCACCCTGCGCGCGGCCGATCACCAGTTGCTCCAGCCCATCTATGTCAGCGACTGGCAGCCGGTCTCGCCCGCCAACCCCTACGACGTGGAAAACACCGGCTACACCTTTGCGCTGGAGCACACTTACCGCCCCGCGCAGACCACCCTGCCCGCGCAATGCACCATGCAGCGGCCGTTGATGACCGAGGTCTATCCGGTCAAACCGCCCAAGGTGACGGCCAGCGCGGTGCCCGGCGCCAGCCAGGGCACGCCGTCGCGCTAAAGCCGGGAGTCTGATCCCTGGCCACGGCTGCTGCATGGAGGCGCTCGCACTCTCCGCCCTCAATGGCCTGAGCTACAGCCTGCTGCTGTTCCTGCTCGCCTCAGGGCTGACGCTGATCTTTTCGCTGCTGGGCGTACTCAATTTCGCCCACGGCAGTTTCTACATGCTCGGCGCCTATCTGGCCTGGCAAAGCGGCCAGTGGCTGGGCTTCTGGGGCGGACTGCTGCTTGCGCCGCTGGGCGTTGCCGTGGTGGCCACCGGGTTTGAAGTCGGCGTGTTGCGGCGTCTGCGCGCGCAGGGGCATCTGCCGGAGTTGCTCGCCACTTTCGCCTTCGGCGTGGTGCTGGTGGAAGCGGCCCGGCTGTTGTGGGGCAGCGGCTCGGTGCCTTATGCCATACCCGCATCGCTGCAGGGCGCGCTGTTCGCCTTGAGCGGGGTGGACTTTCCGGTGTACCGCGGCTTTGTCATGGCGACGGCGCTGGCCGCGCTGGCGCTGGCCTGGCTGCTGCTGTGGCGCACACGCGCCGGGCTGATCGTGCAGGCCGCGCTGACGCACGCGCCCATGACTTCGGCTCTGGGGCACGATGTACGCGCGGTGCAGACCGGGGTGTTTGCCGTAGGCGGCGCACTTGCCGGGCTGGCCGGTGCGGTGGGGGGGCCGCTGCTCGTCACCGAGCCGGACATGGCCGCGCAAATGGGCGCGCTGCTGTTTGCCGTCATCATCATCGGCGGTCTGGGGTCGCTGCGCGGCGCGCTACTGGGTGCGCTGCTGGTGGGCGAGGTGCAGACCCTCGCCGTGGCCGTCAACGGCTCCTTGGCTGACGGCCTGCAAGCTCTGGGCTGGAACGCCCCGGCCGCCTGGCCCGCGAGCGACGGCATTCTCCCCAGCCTGCTGCACCTCGACCTGGCCCGCGCCGCACCGCTGCTGCCTTATGTGCTGCTGGTCGTGGTGCTGGCGCTGCGCCCGCAGGGGCTGACGCGCGCGCTGTCTCGGGACGACGGGCTGTGAACGCCGACGTGCCCGCCCCGGCGCGCGGCCGCGCTGCGCTGTTTTCGCTGCTGGTCGCGCTGCCGCTGGCCTTGCCGCTGAGCAGCGCCGGTTTCAGCCTGCTGTCGCAACTGGCCAGCGCCTGGCTGCTGCTGCTGTCGGTGGGGCTGTTGGTCACCCGCGCCGGGCTGCTCAGCTTCGGGCAGGCGATGTATGCGGGGTTGGCCGCCTATGCCGCCGCGCATGCGATGAACACGATTGCCGCCCGCGGCTGGCCGCTGCCCTTTGCCCTGGTGCCCGTGTATGGCGGCATGTTTGCCGTGGCCGTGGCGCTGGTGCTCGGCCCGATCAGCGTGCGGCGAGGGGGCTTGAGCTTTGCCATGATCACGCTGGGTCTGGGCCTGCTGGTGGCGTTGGCCGCGCCCATGCTGCAGGGGTTTTTCGGCGGAGAGGGCGGTGTTTCCACCGACCGCACCGCCGGGCCGGTCTGGCTGGGGCTCGATTTTCTGTCGCAGCGACAGGTCTATGGCGTGAGTGCCGCTTATGTGCTGCTGGGCGCGGCCTTGATGCGTGGGCTCGACGGCACCCGGCTCGACCTGCTGGCGCGCGCGGTGCGCGACAACCCCTTGCGCGTTGCGGTCAGCGGCGCCACACCGCGACGGGTTCGGCTGCAACTGGTGCTGGTGAGCGCCTTTCTAGCCGGCCTGTCCGGCGCCTTGCAAACCCTGCGGCTCGAACAGGTGAGCGCCGGATCGCTCGGGCTGCCGCAATCGAGCATGGCCCTGCTGTTCAGCTTGGCCGCAGGCAGCGGCACGGCCTGGGGCGCCTTGCTGGGCGCCGGCTTGATGGTGGGCAGCGAGTCGGTTCTGGCCTCGGTTTCGCAGGCCTGGATGCTGTATGTCGGCCTCGGTTTTCTCGCCATCGTGCATCGTGATCTGGGCGCCGCAGGGTTTGAGCGGGGTCTTGCGCGATTTGGCGCAAGGGCTTCGCGCCCGCCGCAATCCCGATCTGCTGTGGGGCCTGGCAGCGCTATTGCTCTGCGGCGCGCTCGCGGTCATGGGCGCGAGCAGCTTGGTCGAACTGCTCTACGCCGTGCGTCAACAACTGCTGGTAGGCAGCACCCTGCGGCTGTATGGCGTGCCGCTGCAGATCGACAGCGCCGATGCCTGGGTTGGCGCGGCGCTGCTGGCCTCCACGGGCGCGGGGCTTGGCGCCCTGGTGTGGCGAGCGCTGGCGCCGCAGTTGCGCAGAGACGGAGCCCGTGAATGAACGCCGCATTCAACGCCACTGAGCGCCCTCCCCTGCTCGACGTGCGCGGCGTGCACTGCGTGCTCGGCGGCCAGCCCATCCTCACCGATCTGAATCTGCAGATCGAGGCTGGCGAACGCGTGGCCCTCATCGGCCCCAACGGCGCGGGCAAATCCACCTTGTTTCAGGTGATCAGCGGCCTGCGCCCCTTGCGCGCCGGGAGCGTGTGGCTGGCGGGCCGACGGATCGACCGCATGAACCCCGCGCAGATCGCCCAGGCGGGCATCGGCCGCAGCTTCCAGTCGCCGCAGGTTTTTTCCCGCTTGAGTGTGGCGGACAATCTGCGCGCCTGCCTGCTTGCGGCGCAACCGGCCCGGCGCTGGTGGCTGCCGTACCGACGCGATGCCGAACTGCAGCAGCAGGTCGCACACTGGCTGCGGGCGCTGCAATTGCAGGACTGCGCTGATACGCCGGCGCAAAGCATCGACTATGCCCGCCTGCGCGCGCTGGAACTCGGCCTCGGGCTCATCAACCGCGCGCCTTTGCTGCTGCTCGACGAGCCCACCGCCGGCATGAACCGGGCGCGGGCCGCGCACATGCTCGATCTGATCGCCCAGCTCTGCAGCGACCGCACCCTGCTGCTGATCGAGCACGACCCGGACGCCGTGTTCCGCCTGGCCACGCGGGTGGTGGTGCTGCATCAGGGCCGCGTGCTGGCCGACGGCGCGCCCGAGGCCATTCGCCACGACGCACGGGTACAGGCGGTCTATCTGGGCACGGCGCCATGAAGCTCCCGCCCGAGAAAGGCGCGCTGCTCGATGTTCGCTCGCTGCAGGCGGGCTATGGACCGGTGCAGGTGCTGCGCGGCGTGCATCTGCAACTGCGCGCGGGGGAATTGCTGCTTGTTCTGGGGCGTAATGGCAGCGGGCGCAGCACCCTGCTCAAGGCGCTGATGGGCCTTATTCCCGCAACGGGCCGTGCAAGTCTTGCCGGGCAAGAACTGCTCGGCCTGCCCGCGCACCGCCGCGCCCGGCTGGGGCTGGGCTATGTGCCGGAACAGCGCGAGATTTTTCCGCGTCTGAGCGTGCGGCAGAACCTGCTTTTGGGCGCCAAGCCCGCGCGAATAGTCGCACGCACGGGCCCGTCGCGCTGGAACGAGGCAGCGGTGCTGGCCCTGTTTCCGGCGCTGGCGCCACGGCTGCACGCGCCCGCCCAGGCGCTGTCCGGCGGCGAACAGCAAATGCTCGCCATCGCCCGCGCGCTGATGGGTAACCCCGATCTGCTCCTGCTCGACGAGCCGACCGAAGGTCTGGCGCCCCAGCGCGTGGCCGAGACGGCTACGCTCATCCAGCAACTGCAGGAGCAGGGGCTGGGCGTGCTCATAGTCGAGCAAAAACCGTGGGCGCGCGAGCTGGCGGGTCGCGTCATCGTGCTCGGTGACGGCCTCACGCAGTTCGAAGGCCCGCCCGCCGACATACCGCCCGAGGTCTCAGCGGCGTGGCTTTGAGGCGGCAGCCCGCAAGCGCCGCGCGGTCATGGGATCGACCTGCAAGGGACGGCAAAGGTCGATGCGGTCGCCGTCCTGAAGCATCCGCTGCAGCGTGACGCGCTGGCCGTCGATGCCGTAGAGGATGTCGATCCAGGTCAATTCGGGATGGGCGCTGAGCATGCCGCTGGCCTGGAGCGCCTGGCCAACCGTGGCGCCTGCTGGCAGCGCCAACCGCCTCAAGTCGGGTTCGCCGCGTTCGGGCGCGTAGAACACCGCAATGTTCACCTTGCCAACCACGGCTTCAACGCGGCCCATAAACCTGTTTGGCGCGCTGCACGAAGGCATCGACAAAGCTGCTGGCGATATGGTTGAACACCGGGCCGATGACCTTCTCCACCAGAAAGTTGGAGAACTTGTAGTCCAGCAGAAACTCGACCTTGCATGCCTTGCCGTCGGCAAGGGGGTTGAATACCCAGCGCCCGTGCAGGGCGGAAAAGGGCCCGTCCACCAGCCGCATGCGCACTTCCTGACCGGGCACGTTGGTGTTTTGCGTGGTGAAGCTCTGGCGGATGCCCTTGAAGTCGATGGTCACACTGGCACGCACCGTATCGCCCTCTTCCGACTGCACCGAGGCGCCCCCGCACCAGGGCAGAAACTGCGGATAGGCGGCCACATCGGTGACCAGGTCGTACATCTCTTGCGGGCTGTACCAGATGAGGACGGATTTGTGAACCTGGGGCATGGGCGAACGTGGGCGGATCAAGGCTTCTTAGAATGAGATGATTGTATTGAGGGCCGAACGCCCCATATTCCCCGCATGAGCATCGCCGAAAACCGCAAGGCCCATTTCAATTACTTCCTCGAAGACCGTTTCGAAGCGGGCATCGTGCTCGAAGGATGGGAGGTCAAATCCGTGCGCGCCGGGCAGGTGCAACTCACCGACGGCTATGTGGTCATCCGCGACGGCGAGCTGTTTCTGATCGGCATGAACGTCACCGCACTCAACAGCGCCTCCACCCATGTGCGGCCGGATGCGTCGCGTACGCGCAAACTGCTGATGCACAAGGATGAAATCCGCAAGCTCATCGGCAAGGTCGAGCAGCGCGGCTACACCCTGGTGCCCATCAACCTGCATTACAAGGGCGGCCGGGTGAAGCTCGATCTGGCGCTGGGCAAGGGCAAAAAAGACCACGACAAACGCGACACCGAAGCTAAGCGCGACTGGCAACGGGAAAAGGCGCGCATCATGAAAACGCGGTAGCGTTTCAATAAAACGCGATAGCGTTTCAGCAAAACGCGATAGCGCGCCAGCTTGGTGCGTCGGCGCCCGCTACGCCGCGCCGATGCCGGGAACCAGACTGCCCGCCATCGCTACAGTCTTTTGCGCTGCTGTGAAGTCGAGCATGCGCTGCACCGGCACGCGGGCGCGGGCGGCCAGAGCGGCGTCGAGTTCGATGGCATTCGCCCCGGTCTCCAACACACGCGCCAGTCCAGCCAGGCTGTTCATCGCCATCCATGGGCAATGCGCGCAGCTCTTGCAGGTGGCGGCATTGCCCGCGGTGGGCGCAGCGATGAAGGTCTTGCCGGGATTTTGCTGCTCAAGCGCGTGGAACATGCCGGCATCGGTGGCGACGATGAATTCAGGCGCGTCGAGTTCGCGCGCCGCCTTGAGAATCTGCGAGGTCGAGCCCACCACATCGGCCAGGGCGACCACCGCCGCCGGGCTTTCGGGATGCACCAGCACGCGCGCTTTGGGATGCTCGGCCTCGAGCAGTTCGAGTTCCAGCGCCTTGAATTCGTCGTGCACGATGCACGAGCCCTGCCACAGCAGCATGTCGGCGCCGGTTTGCTGCTCGATATAGCCGCCCAGATGGCGGTCGGGCGCCCACAGGATTTTTTCGCCGTGCGCATGCAGATGCGCCACGATGTCGAGCGCGCAGCTCGAAGTCACGACCCAGTCGGCACGCGCCTTCACCGCCGCGCTAGTGTTGGCATAGACCACCACGGTACGGTCGGGATGGGCATCGCAGAAGGCGCTGAACTGCGGCGCGGGGCAGCCCAGATCGAGCGAGCAGTTGGCGTCGAGATCGGGCATGAGCACACGCTTGTCCATCGACAGCATCTTGGCGGTCTCGCCCATGAAACGCACCCCGGCGACGACCAGGGTGCTGGCCGGATGACGGGCGCCGAAGCGCGCCATTTCCAGCGAATCGGCCACCAGCCCGCCCGTGGCCTGCGCGAGATCCTGCAGATCGGGATGGGTGTAGTAATGCGCCACCAAGACAGCGTCCTGCGTGCGCAGCAGTTGGGCGCAGCGCGCCATCAGCGCGTCGCGCTCGGCGGGGCTGGGCTCCACGGGCACGCGCGCCCAGGCCTGCGCGGTGCCGATGACCGGGCTATCAAATGCGATCGAAAAAGTGGCGGACATGCGGACTTCCTCTTGAATGAATGCGCAACAAGTCAAAGCGCCGTAAAACGCATCGACAGATCGACGGCCTGCACATCCTTGGTCAGCTTGCCCACGGAGATGCGGTCCACGCCGGTTTCTGCAATGGCGCGCACGGTTTGCAGATCCACCCCGCCAGACACTTCCAGCACGGCGCGCTGGCCGGTAAGGCGGACCGCCTCGCGCAGTTGATCGAGCGACATATTGTCCAGCAGCACCATGCGCGCGCCTGCGCGCAGAGCCTCGTCGAGCTGGGCCAGGGTTTCGACCTCGATCTGGATGAACTGCGCCTGCGCCGCCACCGCCTGCGCCCTTTGCAGCGCCAGCGCCACCCCACCTGCGGCGGCGATATGGTTTTCCTTGATCAGCACAGCGTCGAACAGGCCGATGCGGTGATTCATTCCACCGCCCACACGCACCGCGTATTTCTGCGCCAGACGCAAGCCCGGCAGGGTTTTTCGGGTATCGACAATTTGCGCCCGTGTGCCGCGCACGGCGTCCACATACTGCGCGGTACGCGTGGCCACCGCGCTGAGCAACTGCAGGAAATTGAGCATCGTCCGCTCGGCGCTGAGCAGCGCACGTGCGTTGCCTCTGATCTCCAAAAACACAGCATCTGCTTGCAACGTAGCGCCTTCAGGCGCTAACCACTCCAGATGCGCCGCCGGGTCGAGCGCGCGCACGCAGGCATTGGCCCACGGCGTGCCGCACAACCGCGCGGCCTCACGGCTGCGCACCGTGGCACGCGCCACGGCCTGCGGGTCGATGAGCGCAGCGGTGAGGTCGCCGCTGCCCAGATCCTCCTCCAAAGCCCGCCGCACATCGCGTGCGGCCAGAGTGTGCACATCCATCATGGTGATCGCGCCTTTCGTCTTTACAGGCTGAAAAGCGTTGCAGTGTAGGCGGATCGGCAAACCGTCCCGGGCGGCGCGGGTGTGTCAGGTTGTCGCGGATTGGGCACAAAGAGCCACCGCACCCGCGACAGATTGCCGCAGTTTTGTGCGCTGCAAAAATCGACATTCCGCAATGAAGCGCGCCAAAAATCAGGGTTAGTCCTAGTTATCACGGTGAATTCCCTATATTGACAAGGCCATATCAGTACTCGCTAATATTGCGCTAAATCAATGAAAGCGAGTTATGGAAACCACTTTTGCCAATCCGCAGACAACCACGGCGATTCCGCTCGCGACCCTGCGCAAAACCTTGCCGCGCAGCAAGCAGCCGGAAGCCAACCGCCTGGCGCATACCGAGGTGGTCAACGCCTGGCGCGGCGCTTCCGACTGTCGCAGCTGCGGCGTGCGACGTATTGCGCTGTTCGGCGCGCTGCGCATGGAAGACTTCGACACCTTCCATCAGGTCATCGACGACATGCAATTTGCCCCCGGACAGCAGCTGTTCAGCGAAGGGCAGCGGGGCGACTGGCTCTACACCATCAAGACCGGCTATGTGAAGCTGGAGCGCGTGCTGCCCGATGGCACCCGCCGCATCACCCGCGTGGCGCGGCGCGGCGATCTGATCGGGCTGGAGTGCTTCATTCAAGAGCCTTATATGCATCACGCTTCGGCCATCGGCGCGGTGCGGGTGTGCCGCATTCCGGTGGAAGTGATTCGCAAAATGGAAGAGCAGGTGCCCAATCTGCGCCAGGAGTTTCTGGAGCGCTGGCACCGCGCCCTGCGCGACACCGACGAATGGGCGCTGCTGCTCGGCTCGGGAGCCATTCCCGCGCGCATGGCTCGTCTGCTGCTCAAACTGGCCGACCCGGAACTCAACGACACCATCACCCTGCCCAAGCGCAGCGACCTCGGCGCCATGCTCGGCGTGGCGCTCGAAACGGCCAGCCGCGTGATCGCCCAGTTCGAGCGCGACAAGCTGCTCGAACATGTCGGCCCGCGCTTGTTCCGCGTCAACCGCCCGGCGCTCGGTCTCGTCGCGCAACCCGAACGCGCCGCCTGAGGCGGGCCGAAACCATCCCTTCGACAAAACGGTAGAGCGAAACTCCCGAAAAACCGCAGCCGCCAGCTTCCTTGCAGCTTGGGCACATCCGACGCAATGTTTGCAGGATGTGCCTATTTTTTTACCCGCGCCCTGACGGCTGCTGCAGCCAGCGAGTGATGGGCTGCCATTGCTCCAGGTCTTTGGCCGCCTGGCTGGGCGGCAGGTCCCACAGGGTGAGGCCGTGCGCGGCCATCTGCGGGTACAGCGTGGTCTGGCGCAGATTGCTCAGCATCGGCAGGCCGCTTTGCGTCACGAAGGCTTGTAATTGCTCGGCGGCATGGGTGCGCGGGTCGATGCGCACGCCCACTAGGCCCACATCGAAGCCGTGTTTTTCGCGCGCCTCGCGCAGTTTTTCCAGGAATTCCTGCGTGGCGTAGATGTCGAAAATCGACGCCGACAGCGGCACCAGCACCTTGTCGGCCTGTTTCATCACATCGTTCAGCCGCCAGCCATGCAGCCCGGCGGAGGTGTCGATCACTGCGTGGGTGGTGCCCTTGGGCGGTTTGGCGATGTAATCAAAGCTCATCTCCCAGGTGTCGATACGCGGCAGCGCTGGATCGCGCAGCGACAGCCAGAGGCGGGCCGATTCCTGCCGGTCGGAGTCGCCCAGCATGACCCCATGGCCTTGACTGGCGAAAAATCCGGCAACCTGCGTGGACAGGGTGGATTTGCCCACCCCGCCCTTGGGATTGGCGACAACGATGACCGGCATGAGGCGTCCTTTCTGTTTTGTGTTCTGGCGATGGGTGCGAAATTACCAGAACCGACGCACAAACTCCACGCCGCGCACGCGCGCCCTATGCGATGCGACAAGCCTGCTCGAAGCTCAGACGCGGGCTGCGGGGGAACAACGCGCTGGCGTCGCCATAGCCGAGATTGCACAGAAAGTTCACCTTGACTTCGGTGCCCGCGAAAAATGCGGCATTCACCGCGTCGGCATCGAATCCGCTCATCGGGCCGCAGTCCAGGCCCAGGGCGCGGGCCGCGAGAATGAAGTAGCCGCCTTGCAGGCTGGAGTTGCGCAGCGCCGTGGTGGCGATGAAATCCGGCTTGCCCGCAAACCAGTTGCGCGCGTCGAGATTGTGCGGAAACAGCTGCGGCAGCTGTTCGTAAAACGCCATGTCCATGCCGATGATGGCGGTCACCGGCGCTTTGAGCGTCTTGGCGCGGTTGCCCTCGCTCATACAGGGTGCAAGGCGGGCCTTGGCCTGCTGCGACTGCACGAACACGATACGCGCCGGGGAACAGTTGGCCGAGGTTGGCCCCCATTTCATCAGGTCGTAGAGCTGGTGCAGCAGGTGCTCGGGCACGGGCTGGTCCAGCCAGGCGTTGTGCGTGCGGGCTTGGTCAAACAGTTGGCGCAGGGCGCTGGCGTCGATCATGGGCATGGTGAGTCTCCTGAGAACAAGCTGAAATGGTCGCTCAAAACCGATTTGTAAGTGCATGCGCATCACGGGCGGATCGGCTGCAGGACAATATGCCCACCATGTTCAATCCCAGCAAAGACGAGGTTCGGCAGTTTTTTCTTTCCGCCTGGCAGCGGCATCGTGCTGGCGGCGTGCTCACGCCGCTGGAACTCATCGCGGCAGACTGGATGGAACTGCACCCCGAATA
>NZ_NCKP01000072.1:0-8119 GCF_002282795.1 Thiomonas sp. 13-64-67 | reverse complement strand
GCCTCGCACCGACAACGCCGCAGACGCCCCGTCTGGGGGCAACCCTTCGGGCCGGGGGTCTGGGCGGCGCACTGCCACGTTGCAGTCCGCTTGTGGTGCAACACACCACGGCGCGGCCTGCGCCTCGCATTGCCTCCGCCCAGACCCCCGGCGTGGGTGCATAAATAGCGTTAACAGGCCCTAACGACGGAAAGCGCCCCGCAGGTTTCAGGGCGCCGTTGCACGCTCCAGTGCAGCTAACCAGTGCAGCGCCTGTTCGCGGCTGTCGCCGCACATCTCGGCGCTGGGCTGCAGTCCGCCGCAGCAGGATGGACGCTCGGGCCTGCCGAAAATGGCGCAGCGCAGATCAGCGGTGAGTTGCACGCAGGGCGTGCCTGCTGGCTTGCCCTGCGGCATTCCGGGAATCGGGCTGCTGATCGACGGCGCGATGCAGCATGCCGCGCAGCCGGGGCGGCAGGCGTGGCCGGGCTCCGCGGCTGGCGGCATCAACCAAACAATTTCTTGGTGATTTCCGCGACATGCTTGCCCTGGTAGCGGGCAATGTCGAGCTCGTTGGCGCTGGGCTGGCGGCTGCCGTCGCCTTTGCTCAGGGTGGTGGCGCCGTAAGGCGTGCCGCCGGTGATTTCGTCCATCTGGGTCAGGCCGGCGCAGGCGTAGGGCACGCCAACGACCACCATCCCGTGATGGAACAGGGTGGTGTGAAAGGATGTGATGGTGGTTTCCTGCCCGCCGTGCTGGGTGGCGGTGCTGACAAACACGCTGCCCACCTTGCCCACCAGCTTGCCTTGCTGCCACAGTGCGCCGGTCTGGTCGAGAAAGTTGCGCATCTGGCCGCACATATTGCCGAATCGCGTGGGCGTGCCGAAGATCACCGCGTCATAGTCCGCCAGGTCGGCGGGCTGGGCAATGGGCGCGGCCTGATCGGTCTTGGCATGGATGGCAGCCGCGGTTTCCGTCGGCATGGTTTCGGGTACGCGCTTGATGTCCACGCTGCAGCCCGGCACGCTGCGCGCGCCTTCGGCCACGGCGTGCGCCATGGTTTCCACATGACCCCAGGTGCTGTAATACAAAACAAGAATCTTTGCCATTTTCGATGTCCTTTTAGATAACTTTCAGGTGAATCAGGGAGCAGGCCAAAGTGGCGCTGTGAGCCCTATTGTGGTTGAGTTGTCTCGTTTTTGCAGGACAGGGCTTTGTGTTGCGGCATGCCGACATGAAATCGCCATGACTGTCATCAAACTGTGATGTGGGTGGGATAAAACCGGGCATCTTTCCCGCACTTCGCCCCATGCTTTCTCTCGTACAACCCCAGATCGGCTATCTCGCCATCCTGCTCGACCGGCTGCTTACGCATGGCGAGCTGCGCGTGGAGTTTCAGCCGGTGTTCGATCTGCGGGGTCAGTCGATCCACGCCTTTGAGGCGCTGGCGCGCGGGCCGCAGGGCTCGCCGCTGGAGCGACCGGATGCGCTGTTTCAGACCGCGCGGGAGAACGGGCGCTTGTACGAGCTCGATGCCCTGTGCGTGCGCACGAGTTTAGAGACGTTCGCCCGGCTGAATTTGCCGGGGCAGTTGTTCATCAACGTCACGCAGACCTTGCTCGATTCGGGCTGGCTGGGCAGCTCGGCCGCGCTCGATTTGTTGCAAAGACTGGGCTTGCCGCCGTCTCGCATCGTGTTCGAGTTGCTGGAAAGCGATGATCTGCTGAAAGACGGCGTGGGCATGGAGCAGGCCGAACATCTGCACCGCCTCGGTTTTACGCTGGCGCTGGACGACATGGGGCGGGGTTTCGGCCGCTTCGAGGCCTGGCAGCGCCTGCATCCGCGCTATCTCAAGATCGACCGGGCGTTCTGCGCCGGGCTGGCCGATGATGCGATCAAGGCGGCGTTCGTGCGCTCGATGTTGCTCATGGCCGAGGCCAGCCGTTCTTGGGTGGTGGCCGAGGGCGTGGAGTCGGCCCGCGATCTGCGCGTGCTGCGCGAAATCGGCGTGCAGTTGGCGCAGGGCTTTGTGTTGGAGCGGCCGTCTGCCGCGCCGTCGCGTGAAATGCGCCCGGCGCAACGGGGCTTGATCGAGGCGGCTCAACCCGAGTTGTACCCGCTGGCTTCGCGCGGCAGCGTGGAACAGTCGGCGCTCGGCCTGGCGCGCCCGATCGCTCCGGTCCAGCCGCAAGTACGGCTGGAAGAGGTGCTGCGCCGCTTCGACGCCCAGCCCGATCTGATGTCGATTCCCGTGGTCGATGCGAACGGGCGCGCCCTGGGTATTCTCAACCGCTATGTGCTGGCAGACCGGCTCTGGCGCCCGCATGTACGCGACCTGCTGGGCAACAAACCCTGCGCCCAGGTGATGAGCGCCGACGTGCTCAAGCTCGATGTGAGCAGCAGTCTGCACCAGGCCAGCCAGTTGATCGCCGATGCCAGCTTTCGCCACGCCACCGAGGGCGTGCTGGTCACCGAGCAGGGCGACTATCGCGGCCTGTTGCTGGTGGGCGATCTGCTGCGGCTGGTCAACGAGTTCCAGATCCAGACAGCACGCTATGCCAACCCGCTGACGCTGCTGCCGGGCAATGTGCCCATCAACGAACAGATCGATCGCCTGCTGGCCTCGGGGCAGTCTTTCGTGGCGGCGTATGGCGATATCGATCACTTCAAGCCGTTCAACGATGTGTTTGGCTACCGGCTCGGCGACGAGGTCATTGTGCTGCTGGCCGATCTGCTGCGGGCGCGCTTTGGGCGGCCGGGCGATTTTGTCGGCCACATCGGCGGGGATGATTTCATCGTGGTGAGCGCCGAGCCCGATGCCGTCGAGCGCCTGCAGACCATTCCGCAGGAATTCGCCGCCGAGATGCCGCGCTTCTTCAATGCGGATCAACGTGAGCGCGGCGGATACGAGGCCGTCAACCGCCGAGGCGAAGCGCAGTGGTTCGGATTTCCCACCGTGTCCTTCGGCGTGCTGACTTTGGCTTCGGGGCAGGTGGAATCGCACCGCGAAGTTTCGGCCCTTCTGGTCGAGCTGAAAAAAGTGGCCAAGGCGCAGGCCTACGACCGGGTGTTTATCGACCGGCGGCAGTACGGCCCGCAAATGCCGCCCGCCTTGAGGTGAACATGAGCAGCGCGGCAACCGACCCTCGCAGCATTCCGGCGCGGCTCAATCTGTTGCTCGCGGTCTTGGCGCTGACGATGTCGGGCTGGCTGTGGATCGCTCTGCCGCTGCTGCTGCCCGCGCTGCCTGCTTTGGGATGGAGTCTGCTGATCGTGGTGCTGGCGACCACTTTTTACTGGTCTTTGCTGCACGAAGGCATCCACGCCGTGCTGCTTCCCGACCGGCGCCTGAACGACGCGCTTTCGCGCCTGCTGGCCATCGGCTTTCCGGCGCCGTTTGCGTTGCTGCGGTTCGGGCATCTCAAGCACCACCAGTTCAACCGCACCGCCATCGACCGCAGCGAAGTGTTCGATCCGGCCTCGACCACGCGCAGCGCGGCCGCTTGGCGTTACTACCCGCAACTGCTCATCGGCCTGTATGCCAGCGAGGTGGTCGCACTGCTGCTGGTGTGGTTGCCGCCGGCCTGGCTGCTGCGGCTGGCGCAGCGTCTGCCGGCCGAGCCCGGTCTGCCGTCGCTGGCGCAGAGTCTGGAGCGGCAACTGCTCAAGCCCGACACCCTGCGCGCCATGCGTCTGGACAGCCTGATGTCAATGGCGCTGATGACGTGCAGCGTCTGGCTCTACGGCACGCACGCCTGGATGCTGCTGCTGGCGCTGCTGGGCCGGGGGCTGCTGATTTCGCTCACCGACAACGCCTATCACTATGGCACCCCGCTGCACCAGCCGGGCGACGACGTGCGCCATGCCCGCAACCTGCGGCTGCCGCAGCTGGCGTCGGCGCTGATCTTGTACTTCAACTACCACGCGGTGCACCACCGCCACCCGGCGCTGCCGTGGCGCGCCTTGCCCGCAGCAGCGCACCCGGGAGAGATCGCCGCCGCCGCACCGTATGCGGCAGGGCTGCTCGTGCAGTTGCGCGGGCCGATCGCGGTGCACGATCTACCGCGGCGCGGCTGATTGCAGCGCGGGCGAGTTCAGGAGTCTGGTGGACTCGAGGATCGCGGGCGGCAAATTGGCGCTGGGCGTCCGCATCGTCATTTTTCGCCATCCTCGCCCCAAGCCCGACTGACTCTTGGCGGCGGCGACCGCGCCGGTGCGCACTGCTCGCGCAGCGCCTATACTGCGCTGCAAGCTTGTCGGAGCGCCGGGCGAAATTCCCGGCTGAGACTGCGTAACGCAGAATCCGCTGAACCTGATCGGGCTAGGAAGTGCGCCGCGAGTGCGCTTCCAACCTGCGGAGGGAACAAGGCGCCGGTGCAACGGCAGGCATTCATCCATCCCCGGAGGAACCATGTCTGCACTGCCCGAATCCCGCTACAAGGTCGATGCCCCTGAGCTGACCGAGCGCATCACCCGTACCCCCTTCGCCGCGTCCAGCAAGATTTATGTGCAGGGCAGCCGTGCCGACCTTCGCGTGCCCATGCGCGAGATCAGGCTGGCCGATACCCCAGCGGTATTTGGCGTGGAAAAAAATCCGCCCTTCGCGGTCTATGACACCTCAGGGCCCTACACCGATCCGCAGGTGAGCATCGACCTGGCGCGCGGCCTGCCCGCGCTGCGCTCGCCGTGGATTGCCGAGCGCGGTGACACCGAGCGACTGCCGGCCTTCAGCTCCGACACCACGCGCCGCCACAACGCCGACGCGGGTCTGGATGCGGTGCGCTTTCCGCAGTTGCCGCTGCCGCGCCGTGCCAAGGCCGGCGCCAACGTCAGCCAGATGCACTACGCGCGCAAGGGCATCATCACGCCCGAGATGGAGTTCATCGCCATTCGGGAGAATCAGCGGCAGGAAGAAATGCTCGATGCCGGACGGCTGAAGCAGCACCCCGGCCAGCATTTTGGCGCGAACATTCAATCGCGCATCACGCCGGAATTCGTGCGCGATGAAGTGGCGCGCGGCCGTGCCATCATCCCCAACAACATCAATCACCCGGAAAGCGAGCCGATGATCATCGGCCGCAACTTCCTGGTGAAGATCAACGCCAATATCGGCAACTCGGCTACCACGTCGAGCATTGCCGAAGAGGTGGAAAAAATGGTCTGGTCCATCCGCTGGGGCGCCGACACGGTGATGGATCTGAGCACGGGCAAACACATTCACGAGACCCGTGAGTGGATTCTGCGCAACTCGCCCGTGCCCATCGGCACCGTGCCGATCTACCAGGCGCTGGAGAAAGTCGGCGGCGTGGCCGAAGACCTCACCTGGGAGCTGTTCCGCGACACCCTCATCGAGCAGGCCGAGCAGGGCGTGGACTACTTCACCATCCACGCCGGGGTGCGCCTGCCCTTCATTCCGCTGAGCGCCAAACGCGTCACCGGCATCGTTTCGCGCGGCGGCTCGATCATGGCCAAGTGGTGCCTGGCGCATCACAAGGAAAGCTTCCTCTACGAACACTTCGAGGACATCTGCGACATCATGAAGGCCTACGACGTGGCGTTCTCGCTGGGCGACGGTTTGCGCCCCGGCAGCATTGCCGATGCCAACGACGAGGCGCAGTTCGCCGAGCTCGACACCCTGGGCGAACTCACGCAGATCGCCTGGAAGCACGACGTGCAGACCATGATCGAAGGCCCCGGCCATGTGCCCATGCAGCTCATCAAGGAAAACATGGACAGGCAGTTGGAGAAGTGCGGCGAGGCGCCGTTCTATACCCTCGGGCCGCTGACCACCGACATCGCGCCCGGCTACGACCACATCACCAGCGCCATCGGCGCAGCGATGATCGGCTGGTATGGCACCGCCATGCTCTGCTACGTCACGCCCAAGGAGCATCTCGGCCTGCCCGACAAGCAGGACGTGCGCGACGGCATCGTCACCTACAAGATCGCCGCGCACGCGGCCGATCTGGCCAAGGGCCACCCCGGCGCGCAGGCGCGTGACAACGCGCTCTCCAAGGCGCGCTTCGAGTTCCGCTGGGACGACCAGTTCAACCTCGGCCTCGATCCGGAGAAGGCCAAGGAATTCCACGACGAAACTCTGCCGAAAGACGCCTTCAAGACTGCGCATTTCTGCTCCATGTGCGGGCCGAAGTTCTGCTCCATGAAAATCACGCAGGAAGTGCGCGAGTACGCCGCCAAGCAGGGCTTGGATGCAGAGCAGGCCGTCGAGGTGGGCATGGCGGAAATGTCAGCCGAATTCCGCGCCGGAGGCAGCGAGGTGTATGTAAACGCCCCGCTGCCGGGCCGCCCTAAGGCGGGGCGTGCCCCCTCGGGGAGTGGCGAAGGCGGAGCCGCAGCAGGGGGGGCGTTGACTCCGCTGCCGGGTTCGCGGGCTCCTGCGCCTCAACAGCAGGAGAACTGAAGACATGACGCGGACTGCTGAAGTAGTGATCGCCGGGGCCGGGCTTGCTGGTCGCCTGCTGGCGTGGCGCCTGCTTACTGCAGGCGTGCCGGTCACCCTGATCGATGCCCGCGCCCGCGATGATCGCGACCATGCGGCCGGGGTGGCTGCCGCGATGCTGGCCCCCTATGCCGAACTGGTGGTGGGCGATGCCGATCTGTTCGCGCTCGGCGAGCAGTCTTTGGCGATCTGGCCGCAATGGCTGGCCCGGCTGCAGGCGCAGACCGGGCAGGCGGTGGACTTTCACCACGAAGGCTCGCTGGTGGTCGCGCACGCGCCCGATTACCCCGGTCTGGCGCACTATGCCGACCTCATCCGCTACCGCCTGCCTGCCGACAAGCGCGACGCGGTGCAAAGCCTGGACGGGCCGGGCATCGCCGCGCTGGAGCCCGAATTCGCTGGACGTTTCAGCCGCGGCCTTTGGCTGCCGCTCGAAGGCCAACTCGACAACGGGCAATTGCTGCAGGCCCTGCAAGCCGCCATCGAGCAGGCCATGGCGCGCGTGGGCGGGCAGTGGCTCGATCGCACCACTGTGCAAAGCGTGCAGGCCCGCTCGGTACACACCACCGACGGCGCGCTGATCGAGGCCGATGCGGTGGTGGACTGCCGCGGCGTGAACGCGGCTTGGCCGGGCGTGCGCGGCGTGCGCGGTGAAGTGCTCACCGTGACCTGCCCGGCGGTAAGCCTGCGCCGCCCGGTGCGGCTGATCCATCCGCGCTACATGCTCTACATCGTGCCGCGCAGCGAAGGGCGCTTCATCATCGGCGCGACCGAACTGGAGTCGCAGGACACCGGGCCGATCACCGTGCGCTCCATGCTCGAACTCGCCAGCGCGCTCTATAGCGTGCATCCGGCGTTTGGCGAAGCGCGCATCACCCGCGTGGCCACCAGCCTGCGCCCCGCAACCGACGACCATCAACCCGTGTGGACGCAGCGCGAGGGCGTCTGGCAATTGAACGGCTTCTATCGCCACGGCTATCTCGTGGCTCCGGCGATGGTGCAGCGGGCCGAGCGCGATCTGCTGGCTTTGCTGCGTTCGCAGACCGTGGAGACTCTTGGATGAACACCCCCCATCTTCAAAACGCATCGGCTTTGTCGCTGCAAATCAACGGCGAGCCCGTGCAAACTTCCAGCACCACGCTGGCCGACTTGCTCACCGAGCGCGGCTACGACGCCACGCAGGCTTTGGCTTGCGCGGTGAATCGGCATTTCGTTGCGCGCAACCTTTGGGCGCAACAGGTCTTGCAGCCGGGCGACGCCATCGAAGTGGTCAGCCCCGTGGTGGGAGGATGAAATGGATCTCGCCAACATGAATCAGACGGCTTCTCCCGTGCAACCCCATTCCGCCGTGCTGAGCCAGCCCGACCCCTTGCAGGTCGGAGGCGTCAGCCTGCACAGCCGCCTGTTTCTGGGCACCGCGCGTTATCCGGCGCCCAGCGTGCTCGCCGAGGCCGTGCAGGCCGCGCAGGTGGAGGTGCTCACCATGTCGCTGCGCCGCTTAGCTCCAGAAAGTCAGTCCGGGCAGGCGTGGTGGCAGCGCATCCGTGAGATGGGGCGGCATCTGCTACCCAACACCGCCGGTTGTCACTCGGCGGAAGAGGCCATCACCGTGGCGCAGATGGCGCGCGAAATTTTCGGCACCCACTGGATCAAGCTCGAAGTCATCGGCGACGACTACAC
>NZ_NCKP01000071.1:0-19340 GCF_002282795.1 Thiomonas sp. 13-64-67 | reverse complement strand
TTGAGCGGCGAGATTGACCACGCCAAAAGTCCACTGCGCCCCGGCGAATCCGGCGACGATCTTGCTCACTGCGTTGGTCGCCAGGGCAAGGCCGATGGCGAGCAAGGCCTGCCAGGACGAAAAAGCGCCATTGACCGCCATTTGCGCGGCAGAAGCGGCCGCTGCGTGCGCGTCGGCAAATCCTGCCAGCCCGGTTGCCGCCAGCGCCGCATCGCTGCCCAGCATGCTGCGCGCGGCCTCTGCGGCCAGCAGCACGCCCGCAAGAAGAGCAGCAAACAACATCGCCTGCAACGGCTGGAACGGACGCCGTGTGGCCTCCGATTCGTCAGACAAGGCCGAACTCTGCGCCGCGCGCCGCGCCAGACGCCATGTCGCGCCCACCGCCAGCAGCGCGCCTGCCCCGTATAGCCCCACGGCGGGCAGCAGACCAGGGAGCAAAGCCGGATCGATCAGCGCGATGAGCACGCTCAACTCCACCACGGTAGCCAGATTCGACAACAAAGCCGCCCGCAGGCAATCGCCCTGCAGGGCGGCATCCAGCCGTGCGCGTTGCGCCATGCTGGCAATGGTGGCCGTGCTCGAAACAAACCCGCCGGCCAGCCCGGAAAGCGCCAGACCGCGCTGACTGCCAAACGCCCGCACCGCCACATGCCCCACCGACTGAATCGCCATTACCAGCACCGCCAGCAGCCACAGGGTATGCAGGTTCAGCCCCGCCAACCACGCGATGGGCTGATCGGGCAACAGTGGCAGCACGACCAGCGCCGCGGCTGCCAGCAACAGACCGGATTCCAGTTCCTGCGTGCTCAAAACACGTCGCGCGAACCCATGCAGCGTCGTTTTGGCGGCCAAAATCCCCGCGACCGCCACGCCCAGCCCCGCAGCCCAACCGGGCGACTGCTGGGCGAGCGCCCCAACCAAAACAGTGAGCAGCAGGGCGAATTCCGTCGTCAGCCCTGGATCGGACTTGCGTGTTTGCGTATATCCCGCAAACGTCAGCACAGTCGCACCCGCAAGCGCCGCCAGCACAAAACTGCGCAGACCCGCAGGCGATTCAGGCGGCTGACTGCGCTCGCGCTCGATGCCGATCAGCAGGCCGATACCGAGGGCGGCGATCCAGGGAAGGACGGAAGACTCGATCAATCCGGACTTCCACGACGGATCAAGGACGCGCGCAATTTCCGGCCGAATGGTGTGGCTGAGCGCGGATATTGCCTGATTTGGACAAGATCAGATCGACACCCAAAACCGTGTTCAACGTGTTGCTGCATAGACGCAACGTTCCCGCTGCAAATGCGCCACTGGGTTGTTCGGCATGCCCAATGGGCTGGAAAAGAACGGGTTTCTGCATGGGGCGATTGGGCAGAATCTGAATGCCACTCTTCTGTGCTGCAGATCCGCTCTGAATCAAAGTGTCGTCGGCGTCACAGGCTCCATTTTGGTTGCGATCCGTGAAAATGAGCCACTCACCGCTCCCCCAATCTGAATGGCATCCTGACTCTGGGTTACCCGCGCAGAGCGCCACAACCTGATTTTGGGTGATGGCAGACTGTCGCGCCATCATGAAGGCGCTCATCAAGGCATTGCTGCTGACGGTGAGGCGATGCTGAGCAAGCAGATGAGAAAACGCAGGCGCTGCGATTGCAGTCATCAACCCCCCGAGAGCCACGACGACCAACAACTCCGCATAGCTGACGCCACGGCAGTTGTCGATTCGAGATGGGTATGAACTCTGCACTGTGAGACCCTCTGAATGGTTGAGGCAGCCTCAATTATGGCAAGTTCAATCACTGAAAGCAAAATATTCTCTTGATTTTTTGACAAATTAAAAAATTTTTCTTACCAGCAGGAGGCCACCGTGCCTGTGCCGCTTATTGTTTTTGTTCCTGCCTGATTCAGTGAAATTGTGTTGCATTCAGTATCACGGCTAGCTTGAGATCCCTGCGGTACGGCATTCACTTGATAAGTGGACTGGCCGGGCGTGGCGGCAAAGCTGAATTTGTAATCAGCACTCAGATCTGAAGCGCATGAAAGTGTGGGGAGCGTGTTTTTATCTCCTGCCGAATCTTGGTCATATCGCAAGTTGGTCGAGTAATACCGTTCCATATAGTTGGCATACTCACTGAGACAGGCTTCAGCGGCTACTCGTTTGGTTTTGGTGATATGGCTGATGTAGGAGGGGTAGCCGACAGCCGCGATGATGGCCACGATGGCCACGACGATCATCAGTTCGATCAGCGTGAAACCCCGTAGAGCCAGCTGGCGCGCACGGCCGGGGGCAAAAATTGCTCGGTTGAAGTGCCGCATGAATAAGCCTCCGCTCAGGGGTTGATGAGTTCTGCCCAGGAAACACGCCCGGGGTTGGAAACCTGCGGATTGACCTGGGTATTGAAAATGGTGCCGTTTTGATTGGCCAGTAGCGTCGTGCTGATGAAATTGCTCAAGCCGGTGAGCCCCGTGAGCCCGATGCCAGCGATCGGAATGAGGGTTTTGTCGCTCATGGTGACTTTGTCTGAGTCGTTGAAACGGCGATCTCCGTTGCGGTCGAAAAAGATGTCGGTCGGATTCGTGCCTGTGAACGGATTGACGGCCATGATCCAGCCGCGGCCTGATGGGGCGCACACATCGGCGTTGTCTGGAATGAGCGTGCTGCCAACGAGCAGGTTCTGATACGCCTGGTTCGCAACGATCATGCGCTCACCTTGGGCGGCATTAGAGGGAGGCAAGAGGTTCATATACCAGCCATTTTTGGTGGCCATGTCACCAGCAGCTCCCACGCTGACAGTGCGTGCGGGCAAAGTTGCGGCGACTGGCGGAGTGGCGGTCGGATCGGCTGCTGTGCCAGCGATTTCTGCGGTGATGCTGCGCTTGATCAGATCGTTTTTGACAATCGGAAAACTGGCCTGCGACACATTCAGCCCATACCAGCTCTGTACATCCTTATTCGCGAGGTCGTCCTGGCCCAAATAGCGCCCGGTGCCAAAAAACAGCCAGAGATTTCCGGTGTCTGGATCTTTGGCGGCAAACATGGGCGCGGTAATGGGTTGGGCCTTGTTGCTGGCGTCTTTTGCGGTGAACAGCAGGGTGCCCGCGCTGGTTGCGCTGGCAAGATCGAATGACCAGACATTACCTTGCAGATCGCCGGCATAAGCCTTTGTACTGATGCCATTGGCAAGGCTGTCGATCCAGACCGCAGGCGTGGAGAGCCCGTTGTCTGTTGCGGTGTTTGTTGCATGACGGGAGACGGTGCCGTCGTTCAGGCTGATCTGCAACAGTTCGGCAGTGCCGCTGTCACTGTTCATGCCGTTGCCCACCAGAACCGACCATTGACCGTTCGCCGTCTGGGCGATGATGGGTTTGCCGATGATCTGCCCGAGATACCCAGCGGCAACTTCCCAGAGAAATTTCACAGATGCGGGGTCGGTGATGTCCAGGGCGTAGATGGTGCGCGTTGTGCCGCGGCCTGTTGTGCCGACCAGTACCGTACGCCAAGCTGCAGGCGAGCCGGTATAGACGTCCGCCACGGTGATCTCACCGTCGTTGAAATATTGATGGGGGTTTAGCCCAGAGCCATAACTCTTTTGAGCCAGCACACTGGGGTTGGTGGAGGCCGCGAGCACCGCGCCGGGCATGAAGGCAAAGGTTTCCACGCCGGTGTTGGCATTGAAGCCATGCAGCATGCCGTCGTTGGCCGAGACATAAATAGTGGGCGTGCGCGTTGCCTGCGTTGCGGCGAAGGTTTTGAAACTGGCGGAGCCGGTGAAAGTAGCGTTGGCATAGGGGCCCGCTTCGGGCTTGCCCACATAGATCGGCTGCGAGTTGATGATGTCGCCCAGCGCCGTGGTGCGGTTGCGATAGGCGCCGCCGTTGCGAATTTCCTTCGAGGCGTCGCCACGGATGTAATTCACCAGGTCGGTGGTCCAGCCGTACTTGCCGTTGACATGGGTGCCGTCGAACGCCACATAACTGCCGCCGACCAACGTGTAGACGGTACGGGCACCCGCTGCGGGTAGTTGGAGAGCCGCGTCCCAAGCTTCAGTGGTTGCTGCGCCGGTGGTTGCATCGATGTTGAAGGCTTTGAGCGAACCACTCCAGACACCCTCTTTGTAGCTCGCCTGGTAGACACGGCTGCCGCTGTTGAGCTGCGTGGAGTTGGTGGAAAGCGAAGCCGTGCTGCCGATGTTTTCGCTGGCAATCGCCGAGAAGGCCGCCTCGAGAGAGTCCTTCATGGTTTTGGCGTCGCCACCCGTGAAGAAATTGTCTGGGCGTTTGTCCTTCGTGCTCAGCGTCTGGCCATTGGTCCACCACGAAGCGTCTGGAAGCGCCGTTGTGTTGGCATAGGGGTCGTAGTTGGCCGGTACAGAGAAGCCACCGTACTTGGCCGCAAGCCAGTATTGGTTCTTGGCCTTGCCTTCCAGAACCTGGTTTTCCATCACATCGACCCAGTAGGTTGAGACGGTCTGCTTGCCGCTCAGGTCTGACCGCAGATCGACGGTATGGGCGTCGTAGGCTAGGCCGGCGATATAGGCGGAGTTAGAGCGGCCGCTGAAACCGGTACTGTCGTCAGCTGTCATGCCGTTGATGGTGATGCCTTCCAGCGCTGCCACTTTTTGTGTAGCTGTGACGACATTAACTGTCGTGTCGGCGCTGACTTCGCTAGGTACCGCGGGTTCATCATTGCGATTTCCGTTGCCCGGCAGGTTTTTGTCACGGTGGGTGTTCACGTCGCCGATGCCCAGAATGAAGCTACGCTGGCAAGAGTATTTCCAGGGGTCAGTCCAGGTGCGGACGACGGGGAAGCCGTCGGTCATCTTGTAAGCCGTGCCATCCGGATAGTTGCTGATGCTGTTGTACGACTCGACCGGGCCTTGATGTTTCAGGTAGCGCAGCGCGGCGTAATACATCTCGCTTACCGGGTCGTAGCTCTTGTCACTGGCCGTGGTCATCTGACCGAATTTGTTGATGTAATTGATGACTCCACTGTCTTGGATGGCCGGGTCTGCAGAATATGCGCTGGTTGTGTCGGATGCGGCAGTGGGTTGCGGGTTACGGATGAAGGTGCCGTCGGTGGCACTCCATTCGGCCTGAGCGTTGGTGGTAGGCGTGGCTCCCGGTTCATAGGTATTCGGGCCGACAAAGCCTTGCTGCGCTCGAAGCGCCGCGCCGTCCTGCAGCACCTTGGAAATATTGAGATAGCCGAAGACGCTGTAAGTGAATACGGAGGCGTATTTCTGGATCAGCCCTTGGGGCTTGGCATTGCTGCCGTAAGCGACGCAGTTGTCTTCAAGCATGCCGCTTTTGCAGACCTGTACGTCGATGTTGACGGAATAGACCCAGCCAGACTTCACACCCTCAGACGGATCGAATTCGACTGCGCCTTTGCTCTGCGCGACGGCCGGATTATCGAGCAGATAGCGCAAGCTGCGGGATGTGCCGTCTTTGTCGTTGACGCTAGTGCTATTAGCTGAGATGAAGTACATCCGGTTTCCCAGGCCACTGAGTTTTGTCGAAAAGTAGCTAAGGCTGGAAGGAGTGTTGTTCGCTACCGTGGACGCACCGGAAATGTTGAGAGCGCCCGTCCCGGTTTGACCGGTATGCCGCGCCTTTTCCAGAATGGTGAGGTTGGCTGTGTCCACCACCCGGTTGCCACCGGTCAGCGTTGAGCGAAAGACATCGATGGTTTGGGTGGCGGCCCAGTTCAGGTAATTGCCGCTCCATGCTTTGGAGCATGTGCGATTGGTCGCGTCGCTGGCTGGCGCAAAGTAGTTCTTTGTGCCGCCGTTAACGCCCGTGAAGGCTGGCACCGACGTACCTGCGATGGTGTAGCCGTAGCACTTGTTGGGGTCAAAGTAGCCGTAATAGGTTTTGGTCGTATCGAAAGCGCCGACGTTGGCCATGCTCATGATCGTGGGCCATTCCACAGAGGGCGTGAGCACGAGATTGCCGGGGACGTTATTGCTCAGCGTCAACGGTTGCTGGGCTATCGATACCGCAGCCTGTGCGATGGGCGCGGTTAACAAGCTCCAAGTAACGCCAAGCAGGACGAATTTCTTCCAAAGTGGGGGACGATGGGGCATTGCTTGCGGGCTCATGGTGGGTCCCTTGGGGAATAGATTTATGAAATTGCTTGGCGATCAACCGGCGTTATTTGCGTACCCAGGCTTGCAGGGTGACGGTGGCCCGATCGGGCAAAGTGCTTGGGTCGGCGCTGCGCGCGGTGATGCGGTAGAAATGCGCCGTTGGGACAACCGGGGCAGCCCCGTACTGCGCGCTGTTGGCCGTTTGCTGGGGGCCAAGGGCCGTGCGGCGGTCATTCCAGAGGCCCATGTCTTCGATCACATACTGCGGCTGTCCCGCTGCATTGCTGCCCGCGGTGTACTGATTAGCGCCCGTGCCGGTCGGTACTGTCTGCCAAGCGTTGGCGATGGTTGCCTGTGCGGAGGGGTTGTTGTCGCACTGGGTGGCGGCGACGGTGCAGTCGCGCCAGATCACTGCGGTATTCGCTTGCAGCAATCCTTGCGCAACGCGCAGCCCGGCTTCACTGTTCTGCAGCGCGATTTGTCGGTCCTGCAGATTGCTGGACATCTTTTCCTGCAGGGTGGTGCTGCGGATGGCCGCCAGACCGATGACCGTGACGATGAGCAGCAAAATCAGCGAGATGATGAGCGCCACGCCACGCTGGCGCTGCACGGCCCCTGCTTCAAATGAATGGGTCGAATAGATCGATTGCATGGCTTAACTCACACGGTTGCGCAGCGCGATGACGGTCGTAACGGTGCGGTTGAGGGATTTGGCGTTGCTATCCGTCACCGTTTGTTTGGTGGTGCTGGCCAGCGTCAGGGTGACCTGCATCGCATCAACTTCATTCCAGTTGGTCACAGACTTGGCATCGACGTAGTTGGCCGCATTACTCTGGTGATAGAGGATTTGCATGTCTGTGACATTGCGCACGATTTCCTGCGCAGTCGCTGCCAAGCTACCGCTGCTATTGCTCAGCGTCATGCGGTAGAGCGACTGCCCGCCTGTCGGGTTGGTGCCGATGTACCAGTCTGCCGCATTGAGGCGCGAGACCTGGGCATTCGTGCGGAAGGTGTAGGGGTCTGCGGTGCACGCGGTGGCGGGCGGAACTGGAGCGGCTGTTGGGAAGCCGAGGTCTGCGGTGCAGTTTCCAGGGTTGGCGCCAGTGGCGGCCCAAGTCAGTGTTGCGGTGCCTTCGCCGCCGCCCAGCTGAACCAGTGCCGCGTGATCCGGGTCGCAAATCAGCAGCGCGTCGCCGTTCTTCCAATCGGTTGCTGCCGCCCACAGCGTGATGCTGTTTGCTGTCGCAGTTTTAATGCTCAAGCCACCGTTTTCGCTGCCGATAAATTGCACCGAATCGGTAGCGGCGAGCCTGTTGCCTGTTGCTGCGCCAGTGGTGACGGCAGGATCAGCAGAATTAGCTTCGTAGCCGCGGACCGCATTGCCCCAGTTTGCCCACCAGTCTGTTCCGCTGTTTTTCAGCACGTTGGCAATAAAGGTGCCGTTGCCGCAGCCGGTCAACGATGCCTGGCGAGCATCGCGTGTCAGCAATTCAAAGGCGATGCGTGACCCATCCTGCACTTCACCGATCGCCATATTGGTCTTGAAGGAGCTGCGACTGGCCAGAAAGACGCTAACCGCTACGCCGGTCACGACCAGACCAAGCAACATGGCCACCATGAGTTCAACGAGGGTCATGCCGCGCTGGCGGCTCGGTAACGCACCCTGCGCTTTGATTTGGGTAGAGCTTGGGTTCATAGCATGGCCTTGGTGACGAAGGTCTGTGTACTTGAACCGGCAGTGGCGCGACTGTCGTCGAAAGTAACGGTCACGGTGCAATCGCCGTTGCTGTTGCAGTCAATTTTTCCGGTGGCGCCATTTCCCAGGGCGGCTAGCCCGCCTGGTGGCGTGCCGCCAGAGCCCAGGCACCATGCTTGAACCTCGGTATCGGGCCGACCCGTCAGATTTGTGGAAAGCGAACAGCTTGGCGTGCTACCTGTCAACTTGAAGGTGGCGGTCGTGTCGTAGTCGCCGTTGAGTGCGGCGGTTCGATTGGCGCGCAACGAATCGAGAATGGCGTAGGTGACCACGGAGGTTTGGGTGTGCGCCATGGCGCTGTTGTTGTTGGTCATCGACCGCACCAGCAATGTGGACATGCCGAGGAAGCCGATGGACAGCACCAGTACCGCGATCAGGATTTCCAGCAAACCGGCGCCGACCTGAGACTGATGGCCTTTTTCAAAAGGCGCCGATTTACTGTTGGCAAGGGTTGGGTTGCGCATTGGGACAATTTCCAGTTCCGTTCACCGTGCAGGTCACGGCAGTGATGCCGGTAATCAAATAGACGCAGCGGTGTTGATTACTCGGTAGATTGCTGGCGTAGAGATCCATCACCAAGCCTGAGAATCCGGCGTTTGCCGTCGACTGTCTCAGGAATCCGGCTGGCGAAGCGATCAACGCCTTTCCGCTGACTTTTTGAACGCCCGCTGGCAGCGCTGGGGCGGCGGCGAGCGTTGTTCCGGCGGCGTCGGTGTTTTTGATCTGCGCGCTGTTGGTGAAACTGACATCCTGATTGCGTTTGACGGCTTCGGATTTGGCTAAATTCAGTGCATACACCACGGCGTTGGCGCTGGTGCTCAGTTTGTTGCTGAGCATCAGGTTCTGAAAGTTGGGGACGGCAACCGCCAAAAGAACTGCTGCGACCGTGATGGTGACGAGCAATTCGATCAACGTGAAGCCAGAAATTCTGTGGTTCACAGTGGTTTCCAAATTGAAACAATGTGACCAAAGTTTTCCATGCATCGCAGGCTCGTGCGCAGACTTTCCGACGAACGGTCGTTTATGGCCGACGAACGGTATTTTTTGTATCAATCGGTGCAACAACACCCCACAGCCTGAGCGCTGAAGGGGGGCTGAAGAGACCTCAGTCGCAGCGTTCGCTGCTGACTTCTACGCCTTGGCCCTGGGCGCAGAGCCAGAGGGCCTGCGCGCGGGGAGCTCTCCGCCTTGCCAGTGGTTGCGCGGGCGGTGGGTGTGGCCGTGGATCATCCAGGTGCAGGCGGCGCGGGCCAGCCAGCGGCGGGCCTCGGCGGGATCGGCGTCGGCCCAGTTTTCGGGGCGGGCTTGCGCGGCGTGGCTGGCTGCGCGCATGGCGCGGGCCTGCTGCACGCGCGCAGTGAGCGGCTGGGCCAGCACTTGCCGCTGCCACTCGGCGTTGCGCACGGTGGCGCGGAATTGTTGGTAGGCGGTGTCGGCGGTGCAGAGCAGGTCGCCGTGGGTGAGGAGGGTGCGCTCGGCCTGAAACGTGAGCACGACGGGGTCGGGCAGGATTTGCGCGCCGGTGGCTTGCTGGAACCGCTGGCCGAGCAGAAAGTCGCGGTTGCCGTGCTGCACGAACAGGGCGCGGCCCGAATCGGTGTAGGCGCGCAGCGCGCCCGCGATGTCTTGGGCGCAGGCGGCGTCTTCAGGTGCGACGGCCAGCGCGGAGGGGTCGAGCAGATCGTCGCCGATCCAGGCCTCGAACAGGTCGCCCAGGATGAACAGGGCGTCGGCCGCGCGGGCGGCGTCGGCTAGCCAGGCGATGAAAGTTTGCGTGGTGCGCGGGGCCTGCGCACCTAGATGAAGATCGGAGACGAGGGCGATGCGCCGCCAGGCAGGCGGGGCAATCAGGCTGGGGAACGCGGGCTCGGGGCGGGGGGCGTGCGCGGCGTCCTCTGCGGACAAGGTGTTAGCCGACACGCGAACTGCCGCCCCGATCTTGCGGTGATGCCGTTGTCAAACTTCGCGCCGTCAGACTTCGACGGCTTTGAGGATGACCACGTCTTCTTGCGGCACGTCGTCGTGAAAGCCCTTGCGGCCGGTTTTCGACCACTTTGCCGAACACGGCGTAGCCCCAGCCTTGCGCCGTGGGGGCGGTGTGGTTGAGGAAGGCGTTGTCGGCGACGTTGATGAAAAACTGCGCGGTGGCCGAATGCGGATCGGAGGTGCGGGCCATGGCGAGGGTGTAGCGGTCGTTTTTGAGGCCGTTGTTGGCTTCGTTCTGAATCGGGGCGAGGGTGGGCTTTTGCTTCATGCCGGGCTCGAAGCCGCCGCCCTGGATCATGAAACCGTCGATCACGCGGTGAAATACGGTGCCGTCGAAGTGGCCCGAGCGCACATAGGCGAGGAAGTTTTCGCTCGACTTGGGGGCGTGCTCGGTGTCGAGTTCGATGCGGATGTTGCCGTGGTTGGTTTGGAGTTCGACCATGATGGGCTTTCTGTTTTCAGCTTTAGTTGAGGAGTTTGGCGTCTTCGATGACGATGGGCTTGACGGGCACGTCCTGGAACATGCCTTCGTTCTTGGTCGGCACGGCCACGATCTTCTCGATTATGTTCATGCCTGAAATGACCTTGCCGAACACGGCGTAGCCGTAGCCGTCGGGCTTGGGATAGTCGAGGCTGGGGTTGTCGACCACGTTGACGAAGAACTGCGAGGTGGCCGAGTTGGGGTCGGAGGTGCGCGCCATGGCGATGGTGCCCTTGAGGTTGCGCAGGCCGTTCTGACTCTCCAGCGGAATGGGCGCGCGGGTGGGTTTTTTCTGCATGTCGGCGGTGAAGCCGCCGCCTTGCACCATGAAGCCGGGAATCACGCGGTGAAAAATGGTGCCTTTGTAGAAGCCGCTTTTCACATAGTCGAGAAAATTGGCCACGGTTTTAGGCGCCCGGGCCGGGTCGAGCTGCACTACGAAATTGCCCATGGTGGTGACGAATTCCACCTTGGGTTGCGCGGCGGGGGCTTCGGCGGCATGTGCTGCGGGCAGGGCCGCTGCGGACACCAAACTCAGCGCGGCGAGTACGGGGGCGATGTGCTGCCGCATGATGCGTCGCCAATTGGGGATCGATGAGTGGGACAGGGTGGTCAGGCTGGAATTCATTACGAAACGCTTCCTTGAAAAATGAGTTGCCACTGGTTGTTGCGCTGGGCCCAGTACTGACGATAGAGCGGGCTGGAGGGCGCACCGGCCGCACTGTACTGCACCACCCTTTGCCCCGGGTATTGCAGGACGGTGAGCGCGCCGGGGGTGATGGATGGGTTGCGCGCAGGCGCGTGCGCAGTATTCGGCGCCGAGGCGCTGGCGGCGAGCGTGTCTTGCGGACGCGCACCTTGCGCAGCCGCCTGAACGACGTCGGTCTGCAACTGCGCCGTGATGCGCTGGCGCTGGGCAGCCCACTGCGAGGCGCTCAGCCATTGCACATGGCGGGTGATGACCACCGGGGTGCTGCCCGCCGGGGTGTCGGCCATGAGGCTGAGCACGTCCGGGTTGGATAGCACCACGCAGCCGTCAGATGCCAGGGGAACGCGGGCATAGCTGCCCGGCGGTGTGCCGTGCAGCCAGACGCCAAAGCCGGTATGGCCTTGCTGCTTGTCCCACTCGTTGGGGTAGTTCAGCGTGAGCGCGCCGGCGCCATAGAGTGGTTTGAGGTCTTTGGCGCCGATTTTGCGGGTGATGAAGTAAATGCCCAGCGGCGTTTTCATATCGCCGACCTGGGTCTTGCCCGCGCCGAATTTGCCCTGGCTGAAGTAGTAGCTCGCCTCGAGCTGGGGTACGCCGTTGCGCTGCTCAAAAAGATACAGACGCGAACGGGCGGTATCCACCACGATGGCGCGCTGCACGTCGGGCGCCAGCGCCACCAGATTGGCGGCAATCGCCCCGGTCGGGGGCGGTGCGGTGTAGGCGGCGAGGCGGGCCAGGGCCTCCGCCCGAAGTTCCAGAACGCGGGCGTGCTGCTGCGCCTGTTGTTCCGAAAGCGCGGGTGGCGGGGCCGCGGCGAAGCCCGCAGGATTTCCGGCGCTGGCTTGCATGACATCGCCCAGAAGCAATTGCGCCAGGGAGAAATGCGGGTAGTCCCGCGCCAGTTGCTCGGCCTGGGCCCGCGCCGCGTCGAGGTGGCCGGCAGCGACTTCGGCGTAAGCGTGGAGCAGGCGCCGTTCCGCGCCGTCCTGGTTGGGGGGTGCGCTCAGCGAGGTGGTGAGTTTGAGCAGGGTGCGCGCCGAAACGACGGGTTGCTGCACTGAACCGGTGGACGGGCCTGCGGTGTTGCTGGCCAGCTCGCCTGCTGGTTCGGCCGCCGGGTCATGCAGCAGGCGACTGCCCGGTGCGGCGCTGGGCACCGCGTTGTAGTCGGTCGCGGCGCGGGCCGCGAACACCAGCGGCACGCACAGCAGCGCCCAAGGCAACAACTTGCGAAGAGGCGGGCGGCGGAATGCGGGCCACTTGCCGTTTTCACGCTGCATTTGCAGGGTTTTCGGGCCGTCAAAATCGAGCGAGCCGGAGGTGTAGTGCTGACGGAAGCGCGCGGTGGCTTTGTCGCCGTCGATCTGCACCTTGAGGGCGTGCACTTTCACCGTGATCTTGGCTTTGTCGGAAATGCGGGCTCGACGCTGATCTTTCCAGGCGCTCAGGCTCATACCCTTGTCAGGCTTGAAATTGGGGGCGTAGGCGGCGAAATAGCCAGGCAGATTCTTGTTTTGCCAGGCGTCGGCCCAGCGCTCGACCGCTTCGGACACCGCGGCCTGTTCGCTGGCGTTGGTCTGAGCAGGCGCAGCGGCGGGCGCTGGTTTGTTTTCAGCGGGTGCGGGCGCGGCAGGTTTGGCGGCCACTGGGGCCGTCGGCGCGGGCTCGGGTTTGGCCGCGGGTTTTTCGGCGGCGACCACTAACGGCTTCGGCGCAGGCGCGACTGCTGCGGGCTTGATCTCGGTTTTGGTTTCTTTCGCGGGCTGCGCCGTGGTTACTTTCAAGGGCGCCGCAGAGGCGGCTTGAACGGCGGGATTTTTGCCCTGCTCGAACAATTCGCGAATCAGATTGAGCTTAACGCGGGCGCTGGCGTTTTCATCGGGGGCGAGTTGCAGCGCCTTTTGATAGGCCTGGCTGGCGAGCTTGGCGTAAATATCGCCCAGGTTGGCCTGGGCGGTGGCGTAGCTCGGGTTGGTGCGTATGGCCATATCGAGCGCGGCGCGGGCTTTGTCGTACTGCCCTTGCTGAGCGTAGAGCACGGCCAGATTGTTATAGGGCTCGGGCAGTTCGGGGTATTGCTCGGTGAGCGACTGAAAGATTTTGATGGCCTGGGCGTCTTTTTTCTGCTCGGTGAGGATGACGCCCTTCAAAAACTGGTACTGCGGGTCTTTGGGCTTTTGCGCCAGCAGCGTGTCCACCTGCGTCAGCGCACTGCTCAGATCGCCTTTTTGCAGACTTTGGCTGACACTGGCTGCGTCTGCCGCCCAGACGGTTGGTGCACTCAGCGTGAGGGCGATCAGGGTGGCGAGGAGGCGATTTCGCATTGGGTGACTAAGTGAGTGGTCTGAAGTCTGGATAAGCGCCGTGCCGACTGGCGATGCGCAGCACGGATTCAAGTGCAGCGCGTCAAGCCGGAAACTGGCTGCTTGTGCTAAGTTTTTAATTTTATCTGGGGACATGGCGCGCCCGCGCACAAACCGCTGTTCCCAAACCCAATTCCATGACTGCGTTGCATCTACACAATACCCTCACCCGCGGGAAAGACCGTTTCGTGCCCATCGAGCCAGGCCATGTCCGCATGTATGTTTGCGGCATGACGGTGTACGACTACTGTCATATCGGGCACGCGCGGGTGATGGTGGTGTTCGATCTGCTGCAGCGCTGGCTCAAGGCGCAGGGCTTGCGCGTCACCTATGTGCGCAACATCACCGACATCGACGACAAAATCATTCGCCGCGCGCAGGAAAACGGCGAAACCATCCGTGCCTTGACCGATCGCTTCATCGCCGCCATGCACGAAGATGCCGACGCCCTTGGCGTGGAGCGGCCTACGCATGAGCCGCGCGCCACCGACTATGTGCCGCAGATGCTCGACCTGATCGGCAAGCTCAAAACGCGCGGTCTGGCCTATCGCGACAGCGCGGGCGATGTGAACTTTCATGTGCGCGCGTTTCCCGGCTACGGCAAGTTGTCGGGCAAGTCGCTCGATGAACTGCGCGCGGGAGAGCGCGTGGAGGTCGATACCGCCAAGCAAGATCCGCTGGACTTTGTGCTGTGGAAAGCGGCCAAACCCGCCGAGCCCGAGGAGGTGAAATGGCCTTCCGATGACGGCCCGGGCCGTCCGGGCTGGCATATCGAATGTTCGGCCATGAGCTGCGCGCTGCTGGGCGAGACTTTCGATATTCACGGCGGCGGGGCCGATCTGCAATTTCCGCATCACGAGAACGAAATCGCGCAAAGCGAGGGGGCCAGCGGCAAGCCCATGGCCAATGTCTGGCTGCACAACGGTTTCGTGCGGGTGGACGGCGAGAAGATGTCCAAATCGCTGGGCAATTTTTTCACCATCCGCGACATCCTCCAGCATGTGGACGCCGAAACCGTGCGGCTGTTCATCGTCCGTGCGCACTATCGCAGCCCGCTGAACTACAGCGACGAACACCTGCAAGACGCCCACGCTGCGCTCACCCGTCTCTACACCGCGCTCGACCCGTTCGCCGATCTGCCTGCACGGCTCGACTGGAGCCACCCGCGCGCGCAGGCCTTTGCCGCCGCGATGAATGACGATCTCAATACACCCGAGGCCATGGCGGTGTTGTTCGAGCTGGCGACCGAGGTCAACAAAACGGGCGATGCCGATCTAGCGGCGCTGCTGAAAGGGTTGGGCGGCGTGCTCGGTCTGCTGCAGCAGAATCCGCGCGAGTTCCTGCAAAGCAAGGCTGCCGCGGTGGATGCGGCGTGGGTGGAGCAATTGGTGCAGGCCCGCATCGCCGCCAAACAGGCGCGCAACTTTGCCGAGGCCGATCGCATCCGCGCCGAGCTCAGCGCCAAGGGCATCGTGCTCGAAGACAAGCCGGGCGGGATCACGGTATGGAGGGCGGCTTGATGGCGCGAGCACCGGCTTGGTCGGATACGGTCGTCTCCACCAAAGGCCCCATCCCGCTCGATTGGGACAAGGCCTGCGCCCACCTGCAGCGCACCGATCGCGTGATGCGCAAACTCATCAAGACGCATGCGGGCACGCGGTTGCAAAGCCGGGGCGATCCGTTTCAGACGCTGGCGCGTTCCATCATCGGCCAGCAGATTTCCGTCAAGGCGGCGCAGACGGTCTGGGATCGGCTCTGTGCCGCCGTGCCGCAAGTCGCGCCGGAACATCTGGTCGGCCTCGATGATGAGGCTCTGCGTGCTTGCGGCCTGTCGGGTCGCAAGGCGGGCTATGTGCGCGACCTCGCTGTCAAATTCCACGCCGGGGAGGTGCATCCGGACCAATGGCAGGAGATGCCCGACGAGGCCATCGCCGCTGAACTGCTGACCATCCGCGGGATTGGCCGCTGGACGGCGGACATGTTTCTGATCTTTCACCTGATGCGCCCGGACGTCCTGCCCTTGGGCGATCTGGGGCTGATCAAAGGCGTGAGCCAGACTTACTTCGCCGGCGAGCCCGTGACCCAGAGCGAGGTGCGCGAAGTGGCCGCCGCCTGGGCGCCGTGGCGTTCAGTGGGGACTTGGTATATTTGGCGAAGTCTGGACCCGTTGCCGGTTGCGTATTGATTTGCGCATTGTTTTGCATGTTTGCAACGCAGGAGCGGATCATTTCCCGAGGTGAATATGAGCAAAAAAGTCTTTCTCGATTTCGAGCAACCGGTTGCCGAACTCGAGAACAAAATCGACGAACTGCGCTTTGTGCAGGATGAATCGGCGGTCGATATTTCCGAAGAAATCGGGCGCTTGCAGAAAAAAAGCCAGCAGCTCACCAAAGACCTCTACGCCAAGCTCACGCCATGGCAGACCACGCAGATTGCGCGGCACGCCCAGCGGCCTTACACACTCGACTACGCCAACCAGATCTTCACCGACTTTCACGAGCTGCACGGCGATCGCGCCTATGCCGACGACCTGTCCATCGTGGGCGGCCTGGCGCGTCTAGGCGGGCAGGCCTGCATGGTGATCGGCCACCAGAAGGGGCGCGACACCAAAGAGCGCGCGATGCGCAACTTCGGCATGCCCAAGCCCGAGGGCTATCGCAAGGCGCTGCGGCTGATGAAACTGGCCGAAAAATTCCACCTGCCTATTTTCACCTTTGTCGATACGCCTGGCGCCTATCCCGGCATCGACGCCGAAGAGCGCAGTCAGTCCGAAGCCATCGGCCGCAATATCTACGAGATGGCGCAGCTCGAAGTGCCCATCATTTCCACCATCATTGGTGAGGGCGGTTCTGGCGGGGCGCTGGCCATTGCGGTGTGCGACCAGTTGCTCATGCTGCAGTATTCGATTTACTCGGTGATTTCGCCCGAGGGCTGCGCCTCCATTCTTTGGAAGAGCGCAGAAAAAGCGCCGGAAGCCGCCGAGGCGCTGGGCCTGACCGCGCATCGGCTCAAGGCGCTGGGCCTGGTGGACAAGATCGTCAGCGAGCCGGTGGGCGGCGCACACCGCGACCCTGCGGCGATGGCGGCTTCGCTCAAGCGCGCGCTGGGCGAATCGCTGCGCCACTTTCAGCACACCAAGCCGGCCGATCTGGTGAAGCAGCGGCTGGAGCGGCTGCAGGGTTTTGGCAAATTCGAAGACACCAAGACGGCGGGACGTTGACCGCCCTCGTCGGTTCACTTGATGGGTCCACCTCGTCGGCTTCACAGTCGGCGCTGCCCTTCTTGAACAACCCCGCGCTTGCCGCGCTCAGGCGTTTCGCGTCGCAACACCCCGGCGTTGCCCAGGCCGAGCGCATCGGCATTGCCTTCAGCGGCGGGGCCGATTCCACGGCTTTGCTGCTTGCGGCCCGCACGGTCTGGGGCGGTGGGCGGCTTTGTGCCTTGCACGTCAATCATGGCTTGCAAACCTCGGCCCAGTTGTTCGCGCAACATTGCGCCCAAGCCTGCGCCGCCCTCGATGTGGCGTATGCCGAGGCCACTCTGCAGGTCGACGTGGCGCGGGGGCAGAGCTTGGAAGAAGTCGCGCGCGAGGCCCGCTATTTGGCGCTGGCCAAGCTTGCGCGCGAGCAAAACTGCGCGGTGGTTCTGCTTGCGCAGCATGGGGACGATCAGGTTGAGACGCTCTTGCTCGCCTTGTTGCGCGGGGCAGGGCCGCGCGGCTTGGCGGCGATGCCCGCGCAGATGCAGCGCCACGGCTGCAGCTTTGCGCGACCCTTGCTGGACTGCGGCGCGGCCGAATTGCGGAGCTGGCTTAAGTCGCAGGCGGTGAGCTTTCTGGACGATCCGATGAACGCCGACCCCGCGTTCCGACGCAGCCGCATCCGGCATGAACTGGTGCCGGTTCTCGCCCTGCTCGAACCCGCCTATCGGCAGACGCTGGGCCGCAGCGCCGCCTTGTGCGCAGCGGCCGACGCGCAGATTCAATCGACGGCGGCACAGCAATTGCGCCTCTGCCTGCAACCCCAGGGGCTGGATCTTGCGGCCTTGCGCGCACTGGGCGCGGCCGCCGCCAGCGAAGTGTTGCGGCTCTGGCTGCGGCAAAACGGGCAGCGCTTGGACCGTGCGCGAACCGACGAGCTGGTGCGACAAGTCTTGCGGACCGGGCAGGGCGCGCATCGCCTCGAACTGCGTCTGCCAGGCGGCATCCTTCAGCGTCAGGGGGCTTGTCTGCGTCTGAAATGGGGCGATGCCGCAGCAGAGAACGCCTAGAATGCGAAGCTTTGCAGCGAATCGGTCAGGTGCATCGTGCGCCGGGCAAAGAGACTTTCGCAGCTCTCGAACGCATTTCTCATGGCACTCATCGTCCAGAAATACGGCGGCACCTCGGTGGGGTCAGCCGAACGGATCAAAAACGTGGCCCGGCGCGTGGCCAAGTGGCACGAAGCCGGGCATCAGGTCGTGGTGGTGGTCTCCGCGATGTCGGGTGAAACCAATCGCCTGATCGCGCTGGCCAAAGAAATCCAACCCCAGCCCGATCCGCGCGAACTCGACGTCGTGGCTTCGACCGGCGAGCAGGTCACCATCGGCCTGTTGTCCATGGCGCTGCAGGCGCTGGGACGCAAAGCTCGAAGCTACACCGGCGCGCAGATCGCCGTGCATACCGACAGCGCCTTCACCAAGGCCCGCATCGAGTCCATCGACGCCGACAAACTCAAGGCCGATCTCGCTCAGGGCATCATCCCCGTCGTTGCCGGGTTTCAAGGCGTGGACGCGCAGGGCAACATCACCACCCTGGGCCGGGGCGGCTCAGATACCTCGGGCGTGGCGCTCGCAGCGGCCTTGCAGGCCGACGAGTGCCAGATCTACACCGACGTCGACGGCGTCTACACCACCGATCCGCGCATCGTTCCCGAAGCCCGTCGGCTCGACACCATCACCTTCGAAGAAATGCTGGAAATGGCCAGCCTCGGCTCCAAGGTGCTGCAAATCCGCTCGGTGGAATTCGCGGGCAAGTACAAGGTTCGCCTGCGCGTGCTCTCCAGCCTGACCCTGTGGGACCTGCCGCTGGAGCAAGAGTCGCGCAGCGGCACACTCATCACCTTTGAGGAAGACGAAAACATGGAACAAGCCGTGGTGTCGGGTATCGCCTTTGCCCGCGACGAAGCCAAGATCATCGTGGTCGGCGTGCCCGACCGTCCCGGCATCGCCTATCAGATTCTCAGCGCCGTGGGCGAGGCCAATATCGAAGTCGACATGATTCTGCAAAACCAGAGCGTGGCCGGTTTCACCGACTTCACCTTCACCGTGGGCCGGGGCGATTACGCGCGTGCGCTCGACATTCTCAAGTCCAGCGTGCAGGCCCACATCGGCGCCAAGGAAATTCTCGGCGATCCGAAAGTGTGCAAGGTTTCCATCGTGGGCATGGGCATGCGCTCGCACGCCGGCGTGGCCAGCAAAATGTTCCGCACCCTGTCGGAAGAAGGCATCAACATCCAGATGATTTCCACCTCGGAAATCAAGGTCTCGGTGGTCATCGAAGAAAAGTACATGGAGCTTGCGGTGCGCTCCTTGCACAAGGCCTTCGACCTAGAACAAAGCGTCTGAGCCGCGACGTTTTCCGTCAAGGTGGCGATCGCAGGTGAATGCGTGTAATAATTGCCGACTTTGCTGAACGCATGAAGCCACAAGCAATTTGCCAAAAGGAAACTTGAGGCAACTGGAGACGTGACCGAGTGGCCGAAGGTGCTCCCCTGCTAAGGGAGTATGTGCCAAAAGCGCATCAAGGGTTCGAATCCCTTCGTCTCCGCCAATACGAAACCCTAAGTAATTGATTTACTTAGGGTTTTTTCTTTTTTGCGGCGCTGAGGTATGCCATCGGGTATGCCATGAAAAGTTGCTTCTATTTGGCAACCGTTGTCCGGTATTGACTGATTGTTCATGTTTCGTGGCGTCGATCGGGTAAGAA
>NZ_NCKP01000070.1:0-9108 GCF_002282795.1 Thiomonas sp. 13-64-67 | reverse complement strand
TCCCAATCTGATTGTTTCGCGCACCTTTTCCAAGGCTTACGGCCTGGCGGGCCTGCGCATGGGCTACGGCGTGTCGCAGCCGGCGCTGACCGATGTGCTAAACCGGGTGCGCTCGGCCTTCAACACCAGCACGCTGGGTCAGGCCGCGGCGCTTGCCGCGCTGGACGATCTGGCCTTCATCGATCAGGCCTATGCGGTCAACCGCGCCGGTCAGGCGCAGTTGGCTGCGGCATTTGATGAGCTGGGGCTGCGCTACATCCCCTCGCAAGGCAACTTCATTCTGGTGAAGGTGGGCGATGACGCAAAGGCTGGCGCGCGATTGAATCTGGCGCTGTTGCAGCGCGGCGTGATCGCCCGTCCGGTGGACAACTACGGACTGCCCCAATGGCTGCGCATTTCGGTGGGTACCGAGGCGGAAAACGCTACCTGCATCGCCGCACTGCGCGACCACTATGCCGCAAGCTGAGGCCATGGACACTGTGATCGGCGACGAAGCCTCTGTGCAGTTCGAGCGTCTGGCCATTCTCGGGGTCGGTCTGCTCGGCGGCTCTTTTGCCTTGGCTGCGCGTCGAGCCAAGCTGGCGCGGCGCGTCGTGGGCTACAGCAAGTCGCCCACGACCACCCGCACCGCGCTGGAACGCGGCATCATCGACGAGGAGGCCGATTCGGCGCTGCGTGCGGTGCATGGCGCCGATCTCGTGCTGCTGGCCGTGCCGGTGGTGTCCACCGGCGATCTGCTCAAGCAGTTGCGGCACGGGCTGGAGCCCCACGCCCTGGTGATGGACGTCGGCAGCACCAAGGGCAATGTGGTGGCGGCGGCGCAGTCGCAACTCGGCGCGCGGCAAGGCCAGTTCGTGCCCTGCCATCCCATAGCGGGTAAGGAAAAGAGCGGGGTGCTGCATGCCGAAGCCGGTTTGTTCGACGGCAAGCGCGTGGTCATCACGCCGCTTGCGGCCAACAGCGACAGCTTTGTGGACATCGCCACCCAGGCGTGGGAGTCGATCGGCGGGGTGGTTTCGGTGATGTCGCCCGAAGAACACGATGCGGCCTTTGCTGCCGTCAGCCACCTGCCGCATCTGCTGGCGTTCAGCTATGTGTATGCGCTCTCCAGCCAGCCGCAGGGCAGCGCCTTTTTGCAACTGGCCGGGCCGGGGTTTCGCGACTTCAGCCGCATCGCTGGGGGCGATCCGCACATGTGGCGCGACGTGCTGCAGGCCAATCGCGACGAAGTGCTGCGGCAACTGCAACTCTACAAACAGGCGCTGGCGGGTTTTGAAGCGCAGATTCAGCAGGGCAACTGGAGCGCGGTCGAGGCGCTGATTCGCCGCGCCAGCCAGGTGCGGCAGGGCTGGGACGCTCCGGCGTCGTCCGATGATGAAGTCTGAGGTGCGCGATCTGCCGCCGCTCATCGGCGCGGGCGGACGGGTGAAGCTGCCCGGTTCCAAGAGCATTTCCAATCGCGTCCTGCTGCTTGCGGCGCTGGCAGAGGGCCAGACCGAGATCACCGGCCTGCTCGATTCCGACGACACCCGCGTGATGCTCGCTGCGCTGCAAGCGCTGGGCATTACCGTGCGGCGCGAGAGCGAGACGGCTCATGTGCAGGGCGGGGCGGGACGCTTTCCGGCAGCGCAGGCCGATCTGTTCATGGGCAACGCGGGCACCGCGATCCGGCCGCTGACCGCCGCGCTGGCGCTGCTGGGGGGCGACTATGCGCTGCACGGTGTGCCCCGCATGCATGAGCGCCCGATCGGCGATCTGGTCGATGCGCTGCGGCAGTTCGGTTGCGACATCCGCTACACCGGGCAGGAAGGCTATCCGCCGCTGCACATCGGGGCCAGCCATTTCCGCCTGAATGGCGACGTGGCCGTGCGCGGCGATGTCTCCAGCCAGTTTCTCACCGCCCTGCTGCTGGCGCTGCCGCTCAAGGCGAGCGATCACGACATCGCCATTGCGGTGCAGGGCGAGCTGATTTCCAAACCCTATATCGAGATCACCCTCAACTTGCTGCGGCGCTTTGGCGTGCAGGTGCAGCGCACCGGGTGGGAGCGGTTTGTCATCCCTGCGGGCAGTCGCTTGCGCAGCCCTGGCCGCATCGCCGTGGAGGGTGATGCTTCGTCGGCCTCCTACTTTCTGGCGGCGGGCGTGCTGGGGCAATGGCACGGCAAGGGCGCGCCGGTGCGGGTGGAAGGCGTGGGGCGCGACAGCATTCAGGGCGACGTGGCGTTTGCGCGCGTGCTCGAAGACCTCGGCGCCCAGGTGCGCTGGGGCGACGACTTTATCGAAACCGACGGCCTGCAAGCCGGATTGACCGCGCTGCGCGGTGGCGACATCGACTGTCTGGCCATTCCCGACGCCGCCATGACCCTGGCGATGACCGCGCTGTTCGCCGACGCGCCCACCACGCTGACCGCCATCGGCAGTTGGCGCGTGAAAGAAACCGACCGCATCCACGCCATGGCCACCGAGTTGACCAAGCTCGGGGCGAAGGTCGAATCCGGCCCCGACTGGCTGCGTGTGCATCCCTTGTCCGCAGCGCAGTGGCGCAGTGCGGCCATCGCCACTTACGACGATCACCGCATGGCCATGTGTTTTTCGCTCGCCAGCTTCGGCCATGCCGACATCCGTATTCTCGATCCGGGCTGTGTGGCCAAGACCTACCCCGGCTATTTCGACGACTTTGCCCGCATCGCCCGGCCCGTGCCGGTCATCGCCATCGACGGCCCCACCGCCTCCGGCAAAGGCAGTATCGCCACTGCCGTGGCCGAGGCGCTGGGCTTCGATTGCCTCGACTCGGGCGTGCTCTACCGCCTCACCGCCTGGCAGGCATTGCAGCAGGGCGTGCCGCTGGACGACAGCGACGCGCTGGCCCGGCTCGCGGCCGATCTGCCCGTGACCTTTACTGCGGGCGGCATCGTTCTGAACGGACAAGTTTTCGACGCGGCACAACTTCGCACTGAAGCCGTGGGGCAAGCCGCTTCGACCATCGCCGCCATTCCCTCCGTGCGCGAAGCCTTGTTTGCCTTGCAGCGCAGCTTTCGGCGCGCGCCGGGGCTCGTGGCCGATGGTCGAGACATGGGCACTGTCGTCTTTCCAGACGCGCCCCTCAAGGTCTTCCTCACCGCCAGTGCCCACAGTCGCGCCGAGCGCCGGTATAAGCAATTGATTTCACAAGGGATTCCCGCTATACTTGCCGACGTTTTTGCGGAGCTTGAGCTGCGCGACGCACGCGATACCCAGCGTGACGTGGCTGCGCTGAAGCCCGCGCCAGACGCCCAACTGCTGGACAGCACCGATCTGAGCCTTGAGCAAACGGTTGAAGCTGTGTTGGCTTTGTGGCGTCAATCCGTCTGAACGCGCGCCCTGCGCGTCTCAGTTTTTTATCTCTCCAACCCCACGGTCTTTCGTGGTTTGAAGGTCTTAACTCAATGTCCTCTGTCTCCCCAAGTGCTGCTTCCACCGAGTCGTTTGCCGCACTGTTTGAAGAATCCCTGCAATCACGCGACATGCGCACCGGCGAAGTCATTACCGCCGAAGTCGTTGCGGTCGATCAGAACTTTGTCGTGGTCAACGCCGGGCTGAAGTCCGACGCCTACATCCCTATCGAAGAGTTCCACAACGATCAGGGTGAAGCCGACGTTCACGTTGGCGATTTCGTCTCGGTTGCCATCGACGCGCTGGAAAACGGCCGCGGCGACACCGTGCTGTCGCGCGACAAGGCCAAGCGCCTGGCCTCCTGGCTGTCGCTGGAGAAGGCACTGGAAACCGGCGAATTCGTCGAAGGCACCACGACCGGCAAGGTCAAGGGCGGCCTGACCGTCATGGTCAACGGCATTCGCGCCTTCCTGCCCGGCTCGCTGCTCGACACGCGGCCGGTGAAGGACACCACGCCGTACGAGAACAAGACCATGGAGTTCAAGGTCATCAAGCTCGACCGCAAACGCAACAACGTGGTGCTGTCGCGCCGCGCCGTGGTCGAAGCCAGCCAAGGCGAAGAACGCGCCAAGCTGCTCGAAACCCTGCAAGAAGGCTCGCTGGTCACCGGCGTGGTCAAGAACATCACCGACTACGGCGCCTTCGTCGACCTCGGCGGCATCGACGGCCTGCTGCACATCACCGATCTGGCCTGGCGTCGTGTGCGTCACCCCAGCGAAGTGGTCACCCCCGGTCAGGAAGTCACGGCCAAAGTGCTCAAGTTCGACGCCGAGAAGGGCCGCGTTTCCCTGGGCCTCAAGCAGATGGGCGACGACCCGTGGCATGGCGTTTCGCGCCGTTACCCCGCGGGCACCCGTCTGTTCGGCAAGATCACCAACATCGCCGAGTACGGCGCGTTCGTCGAGATCGAGCCGGGCATCGAAGGCCTGGTGCACGTCTCCGAAATGGACTGGACCAACAAAAACGTCGCTCCGAGCAAAGTGGTGCAACTGGGCGACGAGGTCGAAGTGCAAGTGCTGGAAATCGACGAAGACCGTCGCCGTATCAGCCTGGGCATGAAGCAGTGCCGCGCCAACCCCTGGGACGAATTCGCCGCCAACCACAAGCGCGGCGACAAAGTTGCCGGCCCGGTCAAGTCGATCACCGATTTCGGCGTGTTCATCGGCCTGCCCGGTGGCATCGACGGCCTCATCCACCTGTCCGACCTGTCCTGGAACGACACCGGCGAGTCTGAAGTGCGCAACTACAAGAAGGGCCAGGACGTCGAAGCCGTGGTGCTGGCCATCGACATCGAGCGCGAGCGCATTTCGCTGGGTATCAAGCAGATGCTCGACGATCCGTTCATGTCGTTTGCCGCGCTGAATGACAAGGGCAAGATCGTCGAAGGCACCGTGAAAGCGGTGGATCCCAAGGGCGCCACCATCGATCTGGGCAGCGACATCGAAGGCTATTTGCGTGCTTCCGAGATCTCGCGCGAGCGCGTCGAAGACGCCCGCAACGTGCTCAAGGAAGGCGATCAAGTCTCTGCGGTCGTCGTCAACATCGACCGCAAGACCCGCAACATCCAGTTGTCGGTCAAGGCGAAAGACGCCGCCGAACAGCAGGAAGCCATGGACCGTCTGGCGGGCGACACCCGCGAAGCCGGTACCACCAACCTCGGTGCGCTGCTGCGCGCCAAGATGGACAAAGGCTCCTGATCAGTTGCGTTGCTCGTTTGCATTGATCGACTCGCCCGTGCGGGCTGCTGTGTTGGGTAGCGTCGAACTTGGCGCAAACCCAACGCGGTCCTGATGTGCGGCGGCCTACGGTGTTCACCGGGGCCGCCGTTTTCACCTGTACCCCTTATGACTCGCTCTGATCTCGTTGAAATCCTGGCCGCTCAGTTTCCTCAACTGACCCACCGCGACGCTGAACTGTCTGTGAAGACCATTCTCGACGCGTTGGCGCAGGCCCTCGATGACGGGCATCGTGTCGAAATCCGGGGCTTCGGCAGCTTCAGCGTCAGCCATCGTTCGGCCCGCATCGGGCGCAATCCACGCTCGGGTGAGCAGGTGGCCGTGCCCGAGAAGCGCATCCCGCATTTCAAGCCGGGCAAGACTCTGCGTGAACTGGTGGATTACCAGACCGAAGAGCGCAAGGTGGATGGGCGAAATCAGCCCGAGAACGTGGTCGATTGAGCGTGCTTTAGCGGTCGATTCTGGCGGCTGAACCCCAGGAGTCTGTCGGACTTGAGGATCGCGGGCTGCAAAATGGCGCTGCGGCGCCCTGCGCCAGCGGCTTTTTGCTCCATAGCGACGGCTATGGAGCGGCAAATCCGCCGCCACAGGGCATCCACACCGCCATTTTTCGCCATCCGCGCCCCAAGCCCGACAGACTCCTAGTCCCGTGCCCTGCGAAGGGCACGGGACTTTTTTATGGGGCAGTCGGCAAACGCGCGATCTGCTCTTTCACCTTGAGCAGCAGCGCCTGGAAATCGCTTAGACGTTCCTGCTCCTGCGCCACCACGGCTGCCGGAGCGCGGTCGACGAAACTGGCGTTGGAGAGCTTGCCTTGTGCCTTGGCGATTTCGGCTTGCAGACGCTGCGCCTCCTTGCCCAGACGCGCGTGCTCCGCTGCGGCGTCCACCTCGACGAACAGGGCGAACTGCGTGGCGCCCAGCGCGGTGGTAGGCGCGGATTGCGTGGCGGCTTTCCAAGCGGTCTCGTCGGCGAACACCTTGACCTCCGACACTTTGGCCAGGGCTTGCAGGGCGGAGCGGTGGCGCTCGATCAAGCTCACGTCGCCGCAGGCCAGCAGCGGCAGACGCTGCGCCGGTGAAACGCCCAGTTCGCCGCGTAGATTGCGGCAGGCGTCGACCAGTTGCTTGAAGGCGGCGATTTCCGCTTCGGCAGCAGCGTCGATCTTTTCGGGTTGCGCCAGCGGATAGGGCGCCACGGCCAGGCTGGCGCCGCTGCGCCCGGCCAGCGGCGCGACGGTCTGCCAGAGTTCTTCGGTGATGAAGGGCATGATGGGGTGGGCCAGACGCAGCACGGCCTCCAGCGTGCGCACCAGGGTGCGGCGGGCGGCGCGCTGTTGCTGCGGCGTGCCGTGGGCGATCTGGGTCTTGGCGATTTCCAGATACCAGTCGCAATACTCATCCCAGACGAATTGGTAGATGGCCTGGGCGGCAAAGTCGAGCCGGTAGTCGGCAAAGCCCTGCGCCACCTGCTGTTCGGTGCGCTGCAGTTGCGAGGCGATCCAGCGGTCGGCGGCGCTGAAATGCATATAGCCTTCGGGGCCGCAGTCGCCGCCACATTGATCCATGCCACGGTCGAAGGCTTCGAGTCCATCGACCTGCATCAGCACAAAGCGCGTGGCGTTCCACAGCTTGTTGCAGAAATTGCGGTAGCCCTCGCAGCGCTTGGTGTCGAAGTTGATATTGCGCCCCAGCGTGGCCATCGAGGCAAAGGTGAAGCGCAGGGCGTCGGCGCCGTAGGCGGGAATGCCGCCCGGGAATTCTTTCTCGGTGGCCTTGCGCACTGCGGGTGCGGTTTCGGGTTTGCGCAGGCCAGTGGTGCGCTTGTCGAGCAGGGGGGCGAGTTCGATGCCGTCGATCAGATCGACCGGGTCGAGCACATTGCCCTCGCTCTTGCTCATTTTCTTGCCGTGCGCGTCCAGCACCAGGCCGTGGATGTAAACGTGCTTGAACGGCACCTTGCCGGTGAAGTGCGTGGTCATCATGATCATCCGGGCGACCCAGAAGAAAATGATGTCAAAGCCTGTGACCAGCACCGAGGAGGGCAGGAACAGGTCCATCTCCTTCGTCGGCTCGGGCCAGCCCAGGGTGGAGAAGGGCACCAGCGCGGAGGAATACCAGGTGTCGAGCACGTCCGGGTCGCGGGTGAGCGAGCGGTTGTAGCCCGCGGCGGACGCCTTGTCGCGCGCCTCGGCTTCGCTGCGGGCCACAAAAATCTCGCCGTTCTCGCCGTACCACGCGGGAATCTGGTGGCCCCACCAGAGCTGGCGCGAAATGCACCAGTCCTGAATATTGGCCATCCACTGGTTGTAGGTGTTCACCCAGTTTTCCGGGACGAACTTCACCTCGCCGTCGGCCACCGCGTCGATGGCCTTTTGCGCGATGCTCTTGCCGTCCGGGCCGGGCTTGGTGGTGGCGACGAACCATTGGTCGGTGAGCATGGGCTCGACGATCTGGCCGGTGCGCGCACAAACAGGCACCATGTTTTTGTGCGGCACCGCTTTTTCGAGAAAGCCCTGCGCTTCCAGGTCTTTGAGCAGCGCCTTGCGCGCGGCGTAGCGGTCGAGCCCCTGATACGCGGCAGGGCCGTTTTCGTTGATGCGGGCGTCGTCGGTGAAGATGGTGATCAGCGGAATGTCGTGGCGCAGCGCGCAGGCGTAGTCGTTGAAGTCGTGCGCGCCGGTGATTTTCACGCAGCCCGAGCCGAAATCGCGCTCGACGAAGCCATCGGCGATGATGGGAATCTTGCGGTCGCAGAGCGGCAGATCGACATACTTGCCGATGAACTTGGCGTAGCGTTCATCTTCTGGATGCACCGCCAGCGCGCCGTCGGCCATCATGGTTTCGGGCCGGGTGGTGGCGATGTGCATGCCGCGCACGCCGTCGATCGGCCCGTCGCTGAACGGGTAGAGGATGTGCCACATGAAGCCGTCGTGCTCCTGGCTTTCCACCTCCAGATCGCTCACCGCGCTCTTGAGCACCGGGTCCCAGTTCACCAGCCGCTTGCCGCGATAGATCAAGCCTTGTTCGTAAAGCTGCACAAAAGTCTCCACCACGGCCTTGGACAGCTTTTCGTCCATGGTGAAGTACTCGTGCTCCCAGCTCACCGAGTCGCCCATGCGGCGCATCTGGCCGGTGATGGTGTTGCCCGACTGCTGCTTCCATTCCCACACTTTTTCGACGAATTTGGCGCGTCCCAGATCGTGGCGGCTCTGGCCTGCCGCCTGCAATTGCCGCTCCACCACGATCTGCGTAGCAATGCCCGCATATGGCCCATGTGCAGCGTGCCCGTGACGTTGGGCGGCGGCAGTTGCACGCAGAACGACGGTTTGGCGGCGTCCAGCGTGGGGGCGAACACGCCCAGTTCCTCCCAGCGCTGAGTCCAGCGGGCTTCGATGTTGTGGGGCTCAAACGATTTGGCGAGTTCGGTCATGGGGCTGGCGGGGAAAAAGCGGGCCATGCATCGGACTGCTGAGCAGGCCCGGCGTGCTGGCATCAAACGGGGTAGGTCGCCGTGCAAAGGTGCGAGGGGGCAGCAATCACGGCAGCAGGCCGCGATTTTATCGGGAGCGGGTTCGGTTTTCCTGCGCAGGGCCGCGGCGGCGCATAAAATGCGCGACTTTCCCAACCCCGGCCGCGACGCACGCAAGCTTCATTTGGCGCATCCGGCCCCGGCGGTTCCCTTACCCGCCGATCAACGAAAAAGGTCTCTCATGCTGTTCACGCTCGACTTGAGCGCTGCTCGCCAGCGCGCCGTCGTGGCCGCTCTGGCCGCGCTGCATATCGCCATCATCATCGCCAGCAACTATCTGGTGCAACTGCCCATCACCCTGTTCGGCTTACACACCACCTGGGCGGCGTTCAGCTTCCCGCTGGTTTACGTCGCGACCGATCTCACCGCCCGGCTGCTCGGGGCGGGCCCGGCGCGGCGCGTGGTGCGC